>JANQST010000084.1 GCA_028279155.1 Cyclobacteriaceae bacterium | reverse complement strand
CAATCACATTGACAGAAAAAGTAGCACCTGTTAATGTGAAGAATGAGACATACACTGGAATACTTACATCTTCAAGTATTTTAAGGAATTCCGGTCTGGATTTAGAAAAATTGGTTACATAAAAGCTTGCCAGAATACACATTAGAAGTGGCTCCAAAAAAGCTTTATGTCCCAACAGTACTTCAGAGTAATAACCCACCTGGGCAGATAGAAAGTAGGCGGAATATCCAACTAGAAGGATCAGAATTGTTTTAGGTATTCTTCTGATTCTTAAACTAAGAGTAAGTTTTAATAAAAACCCGTACACATAAAAACCGATTACGAAAGAAAGCCCCAATTCCAATAACAAAAGAAGTATTCGAATGAAATTGAAATCTTTTCCGGCGATGAGAACCTGAGACACTGTCAGGCATATTGAGAAAAGGATAATCACCAGGAAATCCTTTACAACAGTGACTCCCATTACTGTTTGAACAAATGGGCCCTTGGCTCTTAGTTCGTTAATAACTGCTATAGCAGATGCTGGAGACCTTGCAACAAAAATTGCAGCCGTAATCATAGCAACTGAAACCTTTGCTGTAGTACTCATTTTTGCCATGTAAGGGATATAGTCGGCCAGAAAATATACAGCAACTGATCCTAGCACAAAAGTGACCACAAGCTGTCCGAATGTGTTCCATTTGATGGAATTCATTCGGCTTCTTAGTTCTCGTACATATAGTTCTGCTCCAGCAGCAAAAGCGATGAACGCAAGGGCAGTTTCGTTGATGAAATTCAAGTTGGTTTTAGCAGATGCAGGGATCAGTCCAATCACGTATGGACCAGCAACAATACCAGTGAAAATCAAGCCGGTGATCAAGGGGAGTTTAATCCTTTGAAAAGTCCTTGCTATTTGGTTGGCAGAAATCGCCACCACAAAAAACCCTGCTACAAGCAGGATAATTTCTTTATTAATCAATGCTAATTCCAAAATTGTGTCTGTTGGCGTACCTTTTGCTGGTTAATTGAATACGAACCGGAATTTATTGAACCATTCCATAGGTATTGCTCGTTGCTAGTTAGGTTTTAAGATTTGACAATAATACTAAAAGATATGAATCGAATTGTTGTTTTTACACTTGCATTGTTTTTGTCCTTGGGTGCAATCTCACAAAGTGGTGTATCTCATGAGACTCTTGATCAACTTCTTCAGAAATATGTGGATGACAATGGCCTTGTGGATTATAAAGGATTAGCCACGGAACGTTCGAAATTGAAGTCTTATCTCAAGCTACTGGAAGGTAACGAACCGAAAGAATCATGGACTGAAGATCAAAGACTTGCATACTGGATCAATGCGTATAATGCTTTTACACTGGAACTTATTCTTGAGCATTACCCGGTGAAGAGTATAAGAGATATTGGAGCTGCAATCAAGATACCATTTGTCAACACACCCTGGGATATTAAGTTCATTAACATTGGTGATGAACCAAAAGACCTAAACAACATTGAACATGGGATCATTAGGAAACAATTTGATGAACCAAGAATTCATTTTGCTTTGGTTTGTGCAGCAATTTCTTGTCCCAAACTTCAAAACAGGGCGTATTTACCTGAAACATTGGATGCTCAACTCACAGATGCAGCAAAAGATTTTCTATCTGATCCATCGAAGAACGAGATAAAGAGTTCTTCTAAAGCGGAGTTGTCAAAGTTATTTAGCTGGTATAGAGGTGATTTCACGAAAAAAACCTCATTGGAGGAATACCTCAATCAATACTCAGAAGTTAAGCTTGAGAAGAGGGCAGATCTGGATTTTAAAGATTACGATTGGGCGCTTAATGAGCAGAAGTAAATAAAAAAGCCACCGTCGAGGTGGCTTTTGTTTTTAAGCTTGGCCGTTGACCAATCTTCGACCTATGCTATAATATTCAAATTTCAAGTCTTCCATCTGTTTCAGATCATACAGATTTCGGCCATCAAAAATGACTCTGTTCTTTAACTCCTTCGCAATACGATCGAATTGTGGAGTTCTAAATATGGGCCATTCCGTCATAATCATCAAGGCATCAGCATCTTGAAGAGCATCATATTGGTCTTTGGCAAAGTAGATTTTATCTCCAAGTAACTCTCTTACATTATCCATTGCTTCAGGATCATACGTTTTGATTTTTGCTCCCTGTTCTAGCAATGCATTAATGTTTTCAAGGGCCGGAGCTTCCCGGATGTCATCTGTGTATGGTTTAAATGCCAATCCCCAAATTGCTATGGTTTTACCGTTTAGGTCTCCATCAAAATAGTTCTTTACAGGATCAATCATTTTTTGTTTTTGAACCCGGTTAACCGACATCACCGAATTCAAGATTTTGAAATCATAATCGACTTCATTGGAAGATTTGGCAAGTGCCTGGACATCTTTAGGGAAACAACTTCCACCATATCCGATCCCAGCAAACAAAAATCGGTTACCAATTCTGCTATCTGTCCCAATTCCTTTTCTAACCTTATCAACATCTGCGCCCAAAAGCTCGCATAAATTAGCTACTTCATTCATGAAAGTTATTTTGGTTGCAAGAAAAGAATTAGCGGCATACTTTGTCAGTTCCGCGGACCTTACATCCATGAAAATAATTGGGTTTCCTTGTCTAACAAATGGTGCATAGAGTGTTTCCATAAGCTTGATGGACTTTTCACTTTCTGCGCCAATAACTACCCGGTCAGGTTTCATGAAATCTTCTACGGCAACTCCTTCTCTTAAAAACTCAGGGTTCGAAACAACCTCGAAATCTACTTTTGCACCTAATGATAGTTTCTCCGTTACCTTCTCGGCTGTACCCACGGGCACGGTGCTTTTGTCTACGATGACTGTGAAATCTTCGAGCATCGGACCAAGATCCTCAGCTACCCTCAATACGTATTGTAAATCTGCAGAACCATCTTCACCCGGAGGAGTGGGTAGTGCCAGAAAAATTATTTGTGCACCTTTGATTCCTTCTGCAAGGTCGGTAGTGAAGTCAAGTCTACCTTGCCTGACATTTCTTTCGAACAAGGCTTCTAGACCTGGCTCATATATGGTTATTTGTTTGTTTTTAAGTTTATCAACCTTTTTTTGGTCTATATCAACACAGGTAACAAAATTACCTGTTTCCGCAAAACAAGTTCCGGTAACCAACCCAACGTATCCAGTTCCTACTACTGCAATTTTCATATTCTTATAGACGAATTTTAATTCGAGCGCAAAAGTATATTATCAGACAAATAATGAGTCGATCTGAACTAATTTTTGATCTGTAAGATTTGTAATTTTGTACCACATTGTTAAACGTGAACTCATGTCAGTAGGAATCCAATCTATAGATGAAACCGTTGTTTCGGAAAATCAAGGGATGATCTCCCAAATGATCAAAGATTTTAGTGAAAGAGAAATTGAACCACACAAGATGGAGTGGGATGAAGAACAGCATTTCCCAATAGAGTTGTTTCGAAAGATGGGAGAGTTGGGGTTGATGGGTGTCTTGGTCCCGGAAGAGTTTGGTGGATCCGGATTTGGCTATCATGAATATATAACCGCAATTATTGAGTTGGCAAAAGTAGATGGATCGCTCGGGCTTTCTTTAGCAGCGCATAATTCACTATGTACCGGACACATCCTTCAGCATTGCAATGAATCCCAGAAAGCTAGATACTTGCCAAAATTGGCAACAGGTGAATGGCTTGGTGCCTGGGGGTTGACAGAACCAAATACGGGATCTGATGCCGGAAATATGAAAACAACTGCTATGAAGAAAGGAGATGAATGGGTTCTTAATGGGGCTAAAAATTTCATTACCCATGGAAATTCCGGAGATGTGGCGGTAGTAATAGCACGAACGGGAGAACCTGGTGAAAAGAAAAATGCAAGTGCGTTTATAGTAGAGCGAGGAACGAAGGGTTTCAACAAGGGCAGGAAAGAGAATAAGTTAGGGATGAGAGCTTCTGAAACTTCAGAAATGATTTTTGAAGATTGTAGAATACCTGAGGAGAATCTCATTGGAGAAGTTGGAGATGGATTTGTTCAGGCATTAAAAGTGTTGGATGGAGGGCGAATTTCGATTGCAGCACTGAGCTGTGGGATTGCAGAAGGAGCACTCAATGCTGCTTTGAACTATTCAAAAGAGCGAGAACAATTCGGCAAGTCAATTTCATCGTTCCAGGGTATTTCCTTCAAGCTTGCTGATATGGCAATGAAAGTGGAAGCAGCTAAGCTCCTTACTTATAGAGCTGGAGATCTTAAGAATCAGGGGAAGAATGTCACAAAGGAGTCAGCCATGGCGAAACTTTATGCAGCAGATATATCGGTTGAAGTTGCTAACGAAGGAGTTCAAATATTTGGGGGATATGGATACACGAAAGACTACCCTGCTGAGAAGTACTACAGG
>JANQST010000536.1 GCA_028279155.1 Cyclobacteriaceae bacterium | reverse complement strand
TTCGACGTATATAACTGATGCAAACATTACGCTTAACAATGGTGGAAATCAGGCTTCAGCTAATTCTAATGATGCTGGTTTTACAGTTGAAATGTCTGATGCTACAGATGCCATTGTTGGATATGATTCCAATCTTACATCAAGATTCTTTTGTGGAGATGTAGGTTCTACAAGTGAGATTATTACTTCTACTGCTAGTCAAAGCATTACTAGTAAAGACGTTGATTTAGGAACTGCATCTGATACCAGCAGGATAACTCTAGGAAAAGATACCACGACAAACTTAGATTTATTAACTGATAAAGAAGCTACTATTGCTTATGATACAACTAAGCAGGCGCCAGTTTTTAATGACGGAACCCAATGGATAGAGATTGGTACTGGGGGTGGTGGCACTGGGATTAATTACATTACAAACCCTGGTGCTGAAACTGACACTACGGGATGGAGCTCATATGATGATGGAGTTGTGGCAGATCCAGTTGATGGCACGGGAGGATCTCCTGGAATAACATTTGAACGTACAACTACTACTCCTCTTCGTGGAGATGGTGAATTTAGATTGTCTAAGCCAGCTGCTGATCATCAAGGGGAGGGCGTTAGCGTTAATTTTACTATTGATAAGGCAGATCAGAATAAAAGACTAACTGTTTCATTTGATTTCGAAGCTGCTTCTGCTGGTTATACATCAGGAGATATTGCTATATTTGTTTATGATGTAGATAATGCAACGTTGCTTGGTAGATTAAGAAACGATGATGATGGTGATATTCTATCAACAGGCAGTTCAGTTGCTGGTAGAGTAGCAGGTGTTTTTGATGCTAGTGATTCTGATGAATATAGATTAATATTTCATATTGTTACGACAAGCACCAGTTCATATGAAATTACTTGGGACAATGTTAAAGTAGGGCCAGATATAATAGTTCCAGGTTTTATAGGAACTAAATGGGAAACATTTACTCCAACTGGCTCATGGACAACTAATACTACGTATAACGGAGTAAAAAGAAGAGTTGGGGATACGATGGAGTGTCATGTCAGATTGACACTGTCAGGAGCTCCAAATAGTGCATCACTGACTATAGATATTCCAGATTCTGAAGTTATTGACACGGCAAAATTAGCAAGCACGGCAACTGATCAATATATTGGAGAAGGCAAGGTTCAAGATTCTGGAACGGCTCTATTCCATATAACTCCAAGATATACAAGTACAACTTCACTTACTATGATTAACAAAGGTGCGTCAGCAAGTTTTGTTAATGAACCATCAGTGGTTAACCAAGCAACTCCTATTACTTTTGGATCAGGAGATTTTGTAAGTATATTTTTTAGAGTTCCAATTGTAGGTTGGTCAGCTGGAGCTTTATTATCTACTACAGAAGTTAATTTTATCGGATCAGAAGTCAAAGGGGCTGGAAATGGTGGTGCTGCACTAACTGCTAATACTACTGATATTGATTTTACTGAAGTTACTGATACGCATAATGCGTGGGATGGTAGTGGATTTACTGCTCCAAGAAATATGCTAATACAAGTAGAAGGCATGGTCCAATTAACAGCAGCTGCCGCTATAGATTTACAATCATATATTGATGGAACTGCAGATGTTATATTTAGCTCAAACAGCTCATTAACCAATCATCAATTTAGTGGTCAGATCAGCCTTTTAAAAGGAGAAGAGTTTACTCTAAGATCAGATACTGCAGCTACATTATCTAACAGTTCAACTGGTCACTGGATCAGCATAAAAGAATTGCCTGATTTTAACACTTTCGGTGTTTTTGGAGAAAACCAATTTTTAGCTGCGACTAGCTCAGTTTTAACTCCTACCGGTAGCGCTCAGTGGCATTTGATGACAGGAAACAGTGTTCCTTTAACTCCAGGAGTTTGGCAATTACATGGATTCATCGGATTTGGAGCAGCAGCAACTGTTACTTATCTTGATATTAATTATAGATGGTCATCTGCCAATGGAGCTAACTCTGGTACAGCTCCAGCTTTATTATCAGCTGCATCAGGAGTTACTTTAGATGCAGGACTTGAGTCAACTAATGCACAAGAAACTTCATCTACTTCTAATGAGCAGTTACCGGTGTCAACAATCAGAGTATCTGTATCAGAAAATACTACAGCATACTTAAATTCATTCTCAACTCAAACTACATCTGCTAATGCTCGAATTACAGCCAATATATATGCGGAGAAGATAGCATGATTAAGAAATCTTGGTTAGTTCCAGAAGAAGGAAATAGATCCAAATTAGTGGTGGTAAAGTCTAATTTTAGACCTTTAAACGCGTTAGAAGTTCCAATAGATCCTATTACTTCTTTGCCAGAAGATGAGAGATGGCTTCAGATTGAGAATGTTGAAGTTTCAAAGGGCAACTTTAAAAACATTGTTACAGTAAATAAAAAATTAAAAAGTGAGTTTCAATCTCAAGATTTAGCTGAGAGAAAAAAACAAAATGACAGAAAAAACTCTAGAAAAAACAAGATGAAAGAAATTTCTAAAAGATCTAAAAGTTTTGACAAATCTCAAATATTAGGACTTGAACAAATAAGAAATCAATTAGATGATATTATGGAAATTTTAAAAGAAAACGGGCTTTTAGGGGGATAAAATGGATGCAAAACCAGCATATCAATCAGTAACTTTGTGGGCTAACCTTGTGATGGCAGCTCTTGCTTTATTCGTACCTGCTGAATATTTAGAAGGCGAGCACAAGGCTTTAATTATTGCAGGAGTTAATGCTTTAATTAGATATTTTCTCACTGAAAAACCACTAAAAGGATTACTATGAAGTTTTATAAATCAAAGGAATATTGGTACGGAGTTTATCAATCAACTTTGCGTCCTTTTGTAGCTGAAAAAGTTGCTAGCTCTGATGCGAAGTGGGACGACCATCTTCTTGAGGCATTTGATTACATTTTCGAGCGCTTATGTGGTCCTGATAAAGAGCAAGATGGCTGAATGGATTCTAAAAAGAGCAGTCATATATTTATTACCTAAAGTAGTTGACTGGATTATTGACTGCTTAGGCGAGCGTTTATCTAAAAACACAAAAGAAAAGATTAAAAAACAAGAGCCGTTAAGCGATGAAGAGGTCATGGAAATACGTACGGAAATTAACCGTACTTCAGGGATGGTAGTTTAATGGCTTTTGATATTACAACAAATTCACTTAATGCATCCTTGCAGTCAAATATTGAACCTCAAATTGTTTTGCAAATAGATGGTTTTACAAAGATTTACGGTGCTTTAGATATAAAAAAGTTTATACAGTATGGTGATGCTGGACTTACTTATGGGAGCAGCCCTGTATATGGAGGTTTAAATAGCGTTGCAAATCAGTCACCTTATATATCATTTTCTGGCCCTGGTGGAGGAACAAGTACTACGATTCGCCAACAACTTCAAGTTGATAAGGGACTTGGAGATAGTATTAGCTCAATCAGTGTTGTATTAATTGATAAAGATGGTGAGGTATCAAAAGAGCTTGTAACACCAGATGAAACGCAAACTCCTACTTTTGACATATTAGGACGAAGGGCTAAGCTTTGGATTGGTTTTGCGAACGTAGCTTGGCCTGAAGACTTTTTTGTAATTTTTCGTGGAACAATTGATAGCGTTGATGTAGGCGCTGGTTTTGTAAAGGTAAATTTAAATTCTCCTGATTCTAAGAAAAAAGGTCAGATCTTTACAAGAGCAACGAATACTTTAGACGGAGCAATTACATCTGGTGCTACGGTAATGACTTTAGATGATGCTTCTGATTTTCTAGACCCTACGTTCACAGGGCCTAGTGGTACAATAGATAGTGATCTGTCCTATTATGTTCAGATAGACAATGAGATCATTAAATATGAAGCGAAAAGTGCAACCCAACTACAAACTCTTACTCGCGGAACATTTGGTACAACCGCTGCGGCACATTCTGATGGCGCTAGCGTTGAGTCTATATATGTACTCGGCGGCGACAGCGGCGGGAATACTCTTGACCTTGCTCTTAAACTCATGCTCAGTGGCGTCAATGGCGCCTATGAAGAAGACCGTGCAGTCACATCATTTGTCAGAGTAGACGGAACAAGCCTAGTAGATAACGCTATTTTTTTTAAAAGTCTTGATATAGTTAAAGAATTTAATGTAACTGTAGGTGATTTTGTAACAACTACTGGTGCTACAAATGCTGCAAACAACGTAACAAATGTAGTTATTCAAGCCATTACTGAAACTACTCAGGGAACTTATATAACTTTAGGTAGTGCTGCAACTCTTGTTGATGAGCCCTCAACTTCTGCAGTAATTGATTTTAGATCTCAATATGATGTATTCCCAGTCGGTGCCGAAATGATACCAGATGAAGTAGATATTGCCGAGCACCTTAATTTAAAACTTTTGTTTTTAAATAATGATGATGACTATCAGTTTTTGTTAAGAGATGAAATCGAATTAAAAAGCTTTTTATCTGAGCAAATATATAATCCAGTCGGAGCGTTTTCTCTTCCCAGAAAAGCAAGGGCTTCTGCCGGCTTTCATCTAGCAGGTCTTTTGCCTGGCGGTACAATAAAACAAATTAACAATACTAATGTAAAGAATGCTTCTAAATTAAGAATTCAAAGATCTACATCTAAAAACTTTTTTAATGCAACAGTTTATAAAATAGATGAGAAATTCTTAGAAGAAGATAAATTTGAAACGGTTATTACTTCAATAAATACAGACTCTAGAACTAGAATACCAGTTGGCGTTAGACCTTTAATTATAAATGCTAAAGGGCTTCGAACTATAATGGGCGGAGCAAATATTGCAAACAGCGCGACCAGCAGAAGATTAAATAAGTATAAATTTGGAGCTGAATTTTTAAAAGGCGTTAAACTTAACTTTAAAACTGGGTTTGATCTAGAAGTTGGAGATGTCGTTTTATTTGACTTTTCAACACTTCAGGTCACAGATATTAAAGAAGCTGGCGTTAGGTCTGGTGAAAATAGACTTATGCAAGTAGATAATAAGTCAATTAATATTAGAACTGGTGAGATTTCACTTGACTTGGTTGATACCAATTTTGAAGCAGACAATAGATTTGGTTTAATATCTCCGGCATCTTTTGTTAAATCTGGCACGGATACTCAAAATTTTGTTATTGAATCATCGTTTAACACAACTCAATTTGGGCAAAATGAATTTAGAAAATGGGAAAATTTCATAGGATCTGAAGTAACAGTTAGATCCACAGACGGAGCAACTACTGGTTCTGCAGTGCTCCAACAAATTAGTGGGAATGCTATTCAAGTAGCAACTAGTCTGGGCTTTACACCATCGGCTGGTCAAATTATGGTATTTAGTACATATCAGGCAGCTCAGCCATTAGAAAATGTTAAGTTGCTTTACGTATTTCAATTTGATGGAGTTAGTTTTCCTGATTCAGATCCATCATATAAAATGCTTTAGGGGGATAAATTGGCTGATTTAGTTAGTGATCTAGATAAAATGAATGATGTTGAGGTTGCAGCTAATGCACCAGTTACTGAAGCATTAATGGCAAAAATTGGATCAAACATTAATGGTCTGATCGATTTAAAACCTGAGTTACAGATATTTACAGCAAACGGGAACTATACGGTCCCTGGTAAATCTGGAGATACGGTTAATCTCTTAGTCATTGGCTGCGGCGGCGGTGGCGGCGGTGGCGGCGGTGGAAGATCTTTCGGTAGTGCATCTGCATTCGCCGGAGGAGGCGGAGCAGGTGCGGCCTTATCAGTTATAATAACTCAATCTACTGCTAGCACGGTTTTACCTGTAGTTATTGGAGCTGGTGGATCTGGAGGAATTGGCACTGGTACTGGATCTAATGGAAGTAACGGTTCAGATTCGACATTTAACGGCAGAAGTTTTAAAGGTGGACAGGGTGGTACAAAAGGAACTGCTGGATCTCTTGGCGGTGCAACTGGGGCGGTAACCGCCGGAGGATTGGGCTCAAGTCCTGGAGGATTTGGCGGTAGTAATGTTGCTGCCACTGTGCGGTTTGGACCAAATTCGTTATCCAATGGTCAAGATGGGGGCAACCAGGGTGAATATTCTGGTGGATCAGGCGGGGCTGCGGGAAGTGGTGGCGGTGGTCCTGGAGGCGGAGGCGGAGGGGCAGGCGTTTTCGGCTCTGGTGCATCTGGTGGGGCTGGTGCAGTTGGTGCAGTAGTTGCTTCTGCTGGTTCAACTGCTGCCGCTAATACTGGTGCCGGTGGGGGTGGTGGGGGTGGTTCGGGTGGAACTAATGACGGGCCTTCAGGAGGGGCAGGTGGATCTGGACAAATCTGGATATTAAGTTTTGCTGGTAGCACCGTATTCTAATGTCGTCATCATCAAAAATTGAAAAAGCGCTGTTAAAATACAGCGCCAAACAATTAAAGAAGCCTAGAACTAATAAGCGTAGGAATAAAAAACCAGAAGAAGAATCAGTTAAAGAAATTCTTAAGTGGTGTGAACAGCAAAGATGGTCTGTGCACAGGGTGGAATCAAAAGCTGTGTACTCAAGAAGTGCTGGCCGTTACTTGCGAGGACAAGCAGTTGCTGGATTTCCAGACATCGTTGGAAACACAAATCGAGGACAAGCTGTATACATTGAAGTTAAGGCAAAAGGTAAAAGGTCTACTCTTAAGCGTCATCAAAGCGAATTTTTATTGGATAAAATTAACACTGGTTGTTTTGCCCTTTGTGCTGATAGCGCTCAGCATTTGGGCAGTCTTTGGATTGTTTACTCCGCATTAAACGAGCAATTGGGAAGAAAATATTTAATTGACTACCTTCCAAAGTCTTTCACGAAGGGAGTCCATTTCTAAGTTCGGACAAGTTTTCTCGTCTGTAAACTCATAATGACCATAAACATCATCTGGCATTATACTATACCTTGAACAAATATCCCGATAAAGCCTATCAACAGAAGTATACTGCTTACTAGTAAAATTATCATTACCAATAAGGCAAATTCCAAGGGAATTTTGATTGTGTCCACGCACATGCGCTCCAACCTCTGTTTCAAGCCTTCCCATTTGGATTGTGCCATCTCTTTTAATAACGTAATGGTAGCCGACATCTTTCCAGCCTCTTTGTAAGTGCCACTTTCTAATCTCTTCAATATCGTAAGAGATTTCATTTTTTGTGGCACTGCAATGGATTACAAGGATTTCAGGATAATTCATTAAGTCAGACTTGATAAAACCTTGGCCTGATAATCGGCTACTTTTGCAGCTACTAGTACTTTTACAGGAACCCTTAGTACTTTAGCCCATGCCTTTAATGACTGTGGTCTCACTCCACAGCTTCCCTTTTCTACTTTGTTAACAAAGCTAGTTGTTGAGTAACTTAAAGCAACTGCAATGTCACCTTGAGTTAGTCTTCTTTTAAGTCTCGCTGCTTTTACTACTTTTGCAAATTCCGCCATTATATTCTCCTATGTTTAACGCGTTGTCTTTGTCATTTAAAACATTGTTTCTAGAGATATTTCGTTCGCATTCAAGCTTATGAGCTCGAGTTAAATTATCTACCGCTTTAGATAAACATTTAATCATCTCTCTTAGATGAGCTAGCTCAATATCTCTGTCATCCATTAACTAGGTTCCAATCCTTTTGCACCATCACCGACTGCTGCTCGGCCAGGACTAGTTTCTGGAAGGTCTAGAGGTAGGTATTTAGCCATATAATCTTCGATGTGAGGAATGATTAATTTATCAACTATAGCTACAAGTCTGTTGTAATCAGGCTCTTTAAATTTCATTGTCATACGAGAAGAAGCGCAGTTTCTAAGCTCAGTTTGAAATACACCAAAAAAATCAACTAAGTCATTAATGGCCATATTTTCAACTTTCCCTACAGTTACTGGCTCACCAAGCTCATAAACTCTTGCGCCATGATATTCAGGGGTATCTATGTCTTCTTGTTTTTGAAAATGAGAAAGGTCATCCTTTAAATGATTTGCATAAGATATAAACCTCTCTTTATCAAAAGACTTAAAGTCATTATCATTTGCGCTTTGAGACAATGAAATTTCAACCTTAAATTTATTACATTTTTCATCTAAGCATCTAACATGTAGATTCTTGGTCTTTGTTGGATCCCAAGGTTTTAATTCTTCAGCCATGCCGCCTCCATAATTAGTTGATTGAACAAATAGTACTACTCATAGTACCTACATAGACTATTTAGTCCAATAGTTTTCTGTAAATTCTT
The DNA here is from genome assembly GCA_028279155.1 of Cyclobacteriaceae bacterium. GTDB lineage: Bacteria > Bacteroidota > Bacteroidia > Cytophagales > Cyclobacteriaceae > Ekhidna. The sequence continues at coordinate 19,958 of JANQST010000536.1, read as the reverse complement.
TGGCCCTTTTGATCTTCTTCCTAAACTCTTCATTCCTCTGAGACTCAGTATTTTTGTGGTCATAATAAAAATATTCATTAACTAGGCCGATTAAATGCCAGAATGCCGTGTGTTGAACTTTATCAAGGTCTAGTTTTTGAATAATTTTGGGTTTTATTTTAAGTTTTTCTTCGAGCTCATGGATAGTGTGTTCAGCCCTTGAGTTTTCATCCTCAAGCTTTCTTACATTTTCTTTCAAAGAATCTAATTTCTTAAAAAGTCTGTCTAAATCTTCTTGGTTAGATGCGTCATTATAATTATCTTCAACTGGTTCTGGATTATATATTTTACTTCTATTAAAAAAGGCTTCCACTTTAAACCACACCTGCGGAATACATAAGCATGCTCCTATTGCAATTACAAAACCAAGGACGAAGATCAAGGCAATCTCTCTTTAACATAATCACTAAACTTTACTGCCATTTTTCTAACTGTTCTGGTGCGCAAGTCAAAATAACAAGTGAGCGATAATAAATCTTTTCCCTTATAGGCATAAAACTCTTGTTTGTCCCAATCAGCTGCAACACAATTTTTTGTTCTCAAATTACTTAAAAGCTTCTCATGGTTTTCAAGACTAACTTTAAGAATAGCATTTTGCTTAATAGCTTCTTTTGTTTTTTTTGTAGAAGATCTTAATTTTGACTTAAGATCTCTAATTTCCTTTTGCAGAGATGCAGCATATTTAGTGTTTGTTTTATAAACAACCTTAGTTTTAGCGTGGTCTGCAGTTATTTTAATTCTCGCTTCATCTCTAAACTTTTTGTAATCATTCCATATATACAAAGTCGTGATACTAATGATGGCCACAATAAGGAATGATGTGACCTTCCAATTCATTTTTACTCCTTAGTTATTTAAAAATCACTTGCACTGTCTTATTAATTCTAAAAGTTTTTCTGAGTATCTGATATATGCAGCATACTCTGCTGACTCTGCAGACTCTGCTGCTGACCTTGCTGCTGACAATGCTGACTCTGCTGCTGACTCTGCTGACCTTGCTGCTGACAATGCTGACTCTGCTGCTGACTCTGCTGACCATGCTGCTGACCTTGCTGACTCTGCTGCTGACCTTGCTGACCATGCTGCTGACCATGCTGCTGACAATGCTGACTCTGCTGCTGACAATGCTGACTCTGCTGCTGACTCTGCTGCTGACAATGCTGACTCTGCTGCTGACTCTGCTGCTGACTCTGCTGCTGACCTTGCTGACCATGCTGACCATGCTGCTGACAATGCTGCTGACTCTGCTGCTGAGAGATCTAAACCTTCACGATGGCATACAATGGTTTCTTTAATGGATTTTTTTGATATTTTTATAGAGGCTTTTACATCAGGGAATTCCTCTTCATTGTATTCACAATCTTCTAAAGATTTTAAGGATTGTTGTAAAATATATATTAGGAATGGGGTTTTAATCCGATTCAAGTCACTTCCAATATTAATAGACTCCAAAAACTTAACTGGCCACTTTTTAGAGTGACCATTTGGGAGATTCTCAAAAAATGTATCCTCAACTTTAGCAAGCCACTCAGGTATCCCAAGTTCAATTTCATATGCTTTATGATTAGCTGAGTGCACAGTGCAACCAACAGCGCATCCCTTACCTCCTCCCCAATATTGACCCTTTATAAGCTCATCTGCTTTGGCATGAGCATGAATTCTGTCCAGATATTTCTTTTGTATTTTTGAATCATTGTGAAATGCTTTCATTAAAAAGGAATCCTTTCCTCAGTATCAACTGACGAAGGTAATGGTCCAGAATTTAAATCACCAAAACCAGTTTTAATGCCAACATCGTTAAACGTCTTTCCATCCCATTCTCTAGTCGTCACCTGCAACAGGGCTTTTTCTTTTCCAACTTTTTCAAATACAAGGCCTGCAGCAGTCTCGGCCACCGTTTCCCAGTCACTATTATCAGATACAAGAGGAACACAATCTAATCGGCTTAGCTCCATATGAACCTTCCATTTCAAAGAATCCATGAATCGAATGTCTTGAAATAAAAGCCTGCCATCAAAAGTCGAGCCCTCAATCTTCCATCTTAATGTTAAGACTGGATATTTAACTCCTTTAGCATTCCGATAAGTAGTATCAAGAGTTGCATCACTTAATAAAGCAGTATAATTACCGGGTGTTACCACTTCATATTCTTTGTCTTGTTTTTCTGTATCATCCCAAAAGCCCATTTATTGTCCTTTCATTAAAAGCTGTTCAAGCTGTTTATAATCTAAATCAATTATTTCAGGTAGATCTCCTGACCTGTCACCAGCATTCAACCCAGGGTGACCCTTAGTTCTCAAATATCTTTTGCCATCACGATCTATATAGCAATAAAAAATAAAATCACAAAAACCAGATATTTCTTCACTAGCAGCGCCAGGTAAAGTGATATCTTTTTTCTTTCGTTTTATGTTATTTTCTTCAGTCTCTTTATCCTTTTCATGACTTATAAATATGAAACCATAGCCAACCTGTGCAAGCGGTAGAATATATTTCATAAACTCTTTTCTAGTCTTTTTGCTCCCCTTGCCATATTTTAAATCATGAATATAATCTATCTCCTCCTGAGGATTTCTAAAGTTATGTTGGCCTATAATATAATCTTCACACATTCCCCAGGCCTTATCCACCGTATCAAATACTATAGTTTTAAACTGCTTGTTATCTTTTTGTTTGTAAAGCTGGGTGCAAATATCAATTATGTCCTGCCACTGAACTGGATCGACTTTATAGATCTCTTGAAATTTATGACCAGGTTCACAGGCTATAAATAAAGCTTTTGGATAGTTAGAACAAAATGTAGTTTTACCTGCCTTGGGCTGCCCATATATTAAATAATTATATAGGCTGATATCTTGTATTGGCTTTGTTTTTTCAGTAGGTAACTTCATTTGCATCATCCATCTTGTTACTGAATTCTATAATTTCATTCATAAAAGAATTCTCATTTAATATCTGCGCACGATCAATGACAGAATCTATCCAACTTACTAATTCATTGTTCGTATAAACCTTATCACTAGGATATAAATTTTGTATTATTTCGTTTCTTTTATTGATCAAAGACCAGTAAAAAAAATTATTCGCACGTTTATAACTATCTAACATACTGACGCCTCTATTGAGTTTTTATGGTATTAAACTTTTTGTGGTAGGTAGTCAAATAAAAATCCGCCTGGGGTGTTATGATAGGCGTCAGAACATGGGTCCAGGCGGCATAACTGATCTAAGTAAAATATTGCAACCACGGAGGAATTACAATAATATCAGATCCACAGCTAGTATTCCTTCTACATCACGGGGGTCGATTTGTCTACTTTTGGTGCTCTAGTACACAATTATATTGAATCCGGCATATCAGTCATACCAATAATCCAAAAAACTAAACAACCAGCAATAAAAAACACGACACAGTACTTTTTTCGACTTCCTACTGAAGAAGAAATAGACGATTGGTATAAAAAATATACTGACTGCGGCATAGCGCTCATGCCAGGACCGGCAAGCGGAATCGTGGGATTTGACTATGATTATTCCTTTGACGCGTCAAGGTGCACGACAGATGTGCAAAAATTTCAGTGTGATAAAGAGGCCATGGATCGCGATATAAGGGCTTATATCCCTGAGACTCCATTATTTAAGTTTGGAGGCAAGGGATGGACAGCCTTTTATAAATATAGTGAAGGCAACAAATGGGATAGCTGTTTACGTAACGGAGTTACATTTTTTGATTTCTTAGCGCCAAAAAAGTATTGCATTCTGCCACCAACTATACATCCATCTGGACAGCCTTATCGTTGGGGCCCAGCAGATACTTGCTTATATGAAGTTATTGACGATTTGCAATCATTTCCACAATCACTGGTTGAGGATGTAAAATACAAGTTTGGAGATAAAGACAGCAAGGGGCAAATCAAAAAAAGTCGACATGGCGAGCTTTTATTATATGCATTTAAGATTATGTACGATGTCGATAGCGCTGAAGAATTAGCTGACGCACTAGTTAAAAAGGATCAATTACTTTTTAAAAATAATAGTTATCTTTTAGATCCGAAATACCAAAACACTAAAAAAACTGCGCACGAAAATGCATTAGAATGGATTCCCAGAATAGTTTCGTCTCATAACGACTCGTTAGAAGGCGGAGAGCAATTCGAATTTGGCAAAAAGCCACAAGGGAAACAAAAAGCAAAGACAAAATATGAGCATTATGAATTGTTTTTTATGAAAAACTATCCAGATATTAAGAAAAACATAATTAATGACGAGCCAGTTTATAGTAACCATCCTAATTGGTATCCTGTATATGAAAAAGAATCAGTTCAATGTATGAAATCAGATGCATTAAATATTGGACTGCCAAAATCACATGTAGAAGATCACCTATCAGCTTATATTAGACAAATGGAACCAGAGTTTTTAGTTGATATTCCTAAATGGGATGGTGTCGATAGAGTTACTGAATTAGCTAAATATTTATCTATTAGTAATGTTTCTAAAACATGCTTTATAGAAACAATGAAGGAATGGGGAGCAAACATGTTTAGGCGTGTTGAAGATCCATCCGTGCAAAACAAATTTATTATCTTTCGAGGGGAACAGGATATAGGAAAAGATTATCTCATCAAATCTATGATGAGGGGATTATCTAATTACTTTGACGAAATGGATATAAATCAAGATCCAAAAGAAAACGCGCAATCTATGCTTGGGTTGGTCTGTGCTAATATTAGCGAGTTCGATAAAACATCTAGAGTCAGTGTTAGCCAACTAAAAGCCATGATAACTCAAGAAAGTAAAACGTTTCGTGAATCCTATGGCAGAAAGGCTAAAAAACACACGTTTAAAACATCATTTATTAGTAGCTGTAATGTTGATGATATCCTACGTGATTATACTGGAAATAGACGCTATGCGATATTTGTCTTAGATCATATTGATAGGGGTTATGACAATTCTGCATCTATGCAGTTTTTAGCCCAATGGAAGGTTTTAGCTAATGAGCGTTATACCGCATCTGATGAATCAAAACACGAAATGAAAGCCTACATAAAATCACAAACTCCAGAAAATCCAGACGATATAATACTTGAAAATTACCTTCATCGATTAACGGTTAAACTCAGTCAGGGATACTACAAAAAAGATGGAGACAACATAAAAAGATGGCATGCGTTACCTGAATATTACAGATTCAGTGATCTTGAACACATTATGTTAGATGTGGCGCGATATCACTCTAAGACCGTGCGTCAAATTCAGATTTTGCTATCGCGTCGAAACTTGATAAACCGCGTTGGTGGCCAAAGTAGGTACGAAATACCCGAAAAATGCGTTGTAGATGCACAGCTATTGGATAATATTAAACTTATGAATAGCGTTAAGTTACCGTAATTATTGTAGTATGTATAGTAGTATTCACTATATTCATAAGATTCATATGTTTTATTATCATTAGTGGAGTAGGAGAAGGGTACTTAAATATGTCTAATTGTAGCAAGCAAAGATCTGATAATCTTCTGCATCTGCATTGCGCACTGCAAGGGAGAATTTTATGAAATCTGATTATCCGTTTGAGAAAAACTACCGACCAGAGCATCTAAATGACCCGGTGATTGAAGTTGCTCAGATCAACGATGCTCAATGTCAAATGATTGATCCATGTGTTTGGTGTGGCAGTTATCATATCCACGGTTGGGGTCCTGAGATGTTAAATGTGAGAAGTCATAGATCCGGTCATTGTGCTAACAAGGTTGTTGGTGAGAACAATTATCATTTACTATGGAGAGGCAAAAAAAAGAAGGATCGTCGGATATGAGTAATTTACCAAGATGTCAGAAGCCTTACGCCTGGGTTAAGTCGAGATTGTTGGATCGCGCGCAACGTTTTTCATCAGATGAAGGTGATGCTGACAGAGCTGAGTTTATGTCAGGAGTTGAGTGGGTATTGGATTATTTGGACGAGAATCGATTCTTAGGCGTTTTGGCAGAGATTGAGGAGGATCGTGTGCTAGAGCTCTAACATCGTGCTCTTGAGGCGATATGGAGCTCTAAGAGGCATATGTAATATTTTCATGCCTATTTAGTTTGAATGCTTATTGGTCTTTAGTCGTGGTATTAGAATGTGTGGTGTTGGAACGTAAATGATGTCTGAAATTTATAGCTGTAGCGGCGTTGGAAGCTGTGGTTTGGGTCGGTATCAACGGCAGTTAATAGCGGCACCGATTAAACCATGATTACATGGTCTGCCACTGGAGACACGCACTGAAGCACTAGGATGCATACAGGTGTGAAGTGATGAGCCTGAACAACTCATTAGCCAGAGTCGCGCCTGGCCTACAGCGCTTTTGTTTAGATCTTGGAGAAGTTATGGATGAATTTAAAACTCAATTTAATGAAGGCAAGAAAAAAGTAATAAATTACATAGGCAGGTCATTGACCGAATCTGAAGAGAACTCACTTTTTATAAATTTTCTTAGAATGAAATTGGGTAAAAAACCTATACCCAATTCTTTTGGTAATGTTAATAGATTTGATGGTAAGTTTTATAATGGAGAATTCTAATGAAGATCTATCGGCCTTTATGGCGTGAAGTAATTGGTAAAGGTGGAGATCCGCGACAACATCAGCTAGACACTTGGTTCGACGAAAACGTAGAGCCCATCAACAAGATATTGGCTGAGGCTGTTGAGGTTACTGGGTTAAACAAGGGAGATGGTTGGGGTTGGTTCAGTGGAGACTCAACTCGAGATTCTGACACTCACAAAGCCCTACTAATCTGTATAGAAGAAATAGAAAAGAAGTGTCCAACATGCGGGAAATAACTTTAGCTAATCGCAAGAAATGTAAGGTTGACGATGGAGATTTTCAATTTCTATCTCAATATTTTAGTAAACAGGATGCCAAACCATGAATGAATAAGGAGTGAGTGGATGGACTTTAATCAATTAATACTTTGGTGTATAGAACATGAGATAGACTTTACTGTTAAGCAACCGATAGTTTACCCATTAACTCAGAGAATGAATGATTTTCCTAGGGTAAGGTTTTCATGCTTTAAGATGGATAGACATATAGAAGTAACAGAGAGAACATGGGAAAGACTAATGGATCGAGTTGAATTTGAGTTGCCCTATATTTTTAATAAGCTTAGATATAGTAAAATTAACGACAATATGTCCAATGATAAATTGGGATTAATTTTAACCCCACCGCTGATTGTATGACTATATGGAAATGACAAGACGTGAATTTTTAAAAAAGATTTCAGCAATAGCACTTGCTACTGCAATGCCCTTAATGTTGCCAGCCAACGCAGAAGCTGTGGCAGAACTAGAATCACAACTGGCAGGTTATTCTTTAACGCTTGAAGATTTAATGGAGGCTAGAAATATGTTAATGGAACAATCATCTGGTACGCCCTCACATATAGTAATGAACTCTTCACAGCTAGAAGCCTTTGGTCTTCAATTTGGGGTTGAAGTAAATAAAGACTCAGAATGTAAAATATTTGGAATGACTGTTATAGCAGATGAAAATTGTGGGAATGATGTGTTTAAAATTGAAAAAAGCATATTCCCAATAAGTTAACACTACAATTAATGACTGATCGCCCTAGCGGGCTCTAAAGAGAGGGAGTGAAATGGAAAGTCAAAGCCAGTGTCCTAAGTGTAAAAACTGGATACCTTGTGTAGTGGTTCCTTATTTTTGGTATCCGCTTGAGAAGGGTTATTGGAAAAACTTATGGGGTGCTATTAAAGGTGAGGGCCACGCATGACCCTAGACGACCGACTTAAAGAAATAAATGAATTATACGCTTATTGGTATAATTGAGAATTATACGCTTAAACGTATGGCTTTACGTTATTTTACATAACTTTACATAACTTTACATAATGTTTAATTAAGGTGACAAAATGAAATCTGCCAATTTTACAAAAACACAATTAAGAGAATTTGATTCGATTCAAGAAGTAGTTGATAAGCTGTTAAGGCTTGAATCAGCATATGATAAAGCAATTGATGTCTTGAAGTTTTGTGAGCAAGATTGTAAGAGTTTAAAGGTCGAGATAGCAATGTTAAGAGAAATAGTAACGCAAACACTTACCGAGTTACAGGAACTATGGGATTAAATAAAGATGTAATGAAGAATTTATGGTGGGATATTGAGTTATTTAGGATAGTTCATGGCAGGCTTCCTGACAGAGAGGATGACAGGCTTACTAAGAAAACAGCTAAGGAGTATTTAGATCGTTTTCATTTTGGAACTGAGAAGCTACCCAGTACTTTGGCCAAGAAGAAAGATTTGGATTGGTTCGCATTTCATGTATATGCTTCTACTAATTTAGATTATGAGAATGATTTAGATAGTGATCATTAAGTATATTTTGTTTCAGAATGAGATTTATAAGATTCTTTCTTGATTTCTGTACTACACTATGTAATACTATATGTATATCAAGGAGACAGAAATGAAACAATTCGTAATTACCGATAATAAGAGTTATGGAAATTCATTTGGAGACAGGGCATATTCGGTGACAGTTGAATATCGAATCGATGGTAAAGTCATTGAAGACAGGCTTTTTTCTGATATTGCTCATGAAGGTGAGCATGCTCATGTGAAGCGATTATTGAGTTCACAGATTAAAAAATGGGCTGAGAGTCTTGGCGGACAATTCATAGGTCAGGTGTAGTTATGAAGCCAGTTACGTCATTTAGGATAGATCCAGAATTAATTAAAAAAGCTAGAGAAAACGATTTACCTATTAGAGAGATATTTGAAGCGGCTCTTGCGGACAGGCTGGGAATTCAACCCAAATGTCCGTATTGTGGCAACGAATTAATGAAGACAAAGAAACAAAAGGCATCTAAATACAAAGGTGCTGGATCTTGAGCCCGTGTTTGTTAAATTAAAAGCGACAAAATGCTGAGCTCTTGCTAAACTAAAATCAGGCCGACACAGCGCAAAAGGTCGGTAGTAAATATTAGCGAAAGCGGCGTTAAGTGGATCAGAAGAGCTGGGAGAATTTACATCACAATATTTATTACGAATTAACAGAAGTTAGAAAAGAGTTGACCGAGATTAAAGTCGAGATAGCAATGTTAAAGGTTAAGGCGAGTTTTTGGGGCGCAGCTGCTTCAGTTATCATCTTGATTCCTGGGATGATATTTTATTTAATGACTAAATGAGAAGTTATTCAAAATATTGGGATAAGTATGGGTTGTTGGTTCAGAAATCTGGTGACGGCGGTGATACGCTTAATCGCATGAGTCATTGGGCTATTGCCAAATACCTAACTGGAGATGATGTTGAGTTATATTTCTTATACAAGGTAAATAGGTATTTACATAATGGCAGGGGTGTTTTTAGGCGTCATCCAGATCCTGAGATGTGGTATTCTGATTGGGACAGGGGTACTAGGGATCAGTTAACACCTTTAGTTATTGCTTGCGGTTTTTTAAGATGTAAGCCTTTATTGTTTTTATTAAGAAGGCAGTTATTTAAGAATTGGTTTATGACGGTAAAGCTTTGGCCTAGGAATGTATGGAAGGATAAGGATGAGCACAAAAGGAGAGCAGCGCATTTTCGTGTATGGTCTAATGATACTTTTCGCGACGTGCTTATTTCCCATATTCCTTTGCATATTCGTGCTCATCGCGCTTGGTACTTTTATCCGCTCCTTATGCTCTTTGACCTTGAATTATTGGGTGGAAGTCTTATTAAGGCCGTTTTTGGTAGATGGAATAAAAGAGCCAGATCCGGCGATGATGGGAACTTTATTGCACGAACACTTCAAGCAAAAGAAGTATTGCCGACTCCATTTAGTTGGCTCGCCAGAAAGATCTATAAAAAAAGACCCCACATGCGAGACATCCAGCCCAAATATTCCGAGTTAAAGTTAGATTATGTGACTCATTCTGGTCCACAAAGTGCATTACAATATTATTGTAGTAAGAAGAATTTTGATACATTTCCCATGGATTTAATGTATAAGCCTCTTTTGGAGGGGTTATGAGGCTAATTATTTTATTTATATCTTTTTTTATTCTGGGTTGTCAGAAGAAGGAAGAGGCAGCGACTCGAGTTGATATAACTGATCATTGTGATGCGTATTATGATGAGGCATTAGAGGATGGGCGGCCTTATTTTCAGATTCAGAGCTATCAGGTGCGTTGTTTCGGCCCAGTTGGCATATCTCGACCTAATTGCATATGGCGATTAAGACAAAATTAACATAAATCTGCTAAAGTTTTTTGATGAGACTCCGATTAGTAATATGTACTAAGGAGATATCATGTATAAAAATGAAGAAACAAAAAGTATAGAGATCAAGAATCTAGAGTATGCTTTTAAGACGGGTTTAATTTCATTTCGTCAGTATCTTAAATTACTATCTGAAATAATCATTGAATTAAATTACTAGAAGATCACAGAGAAGCTCCTTAGTACAGGGCTTACGCCCGGCTGGGGGTCCCTCTTCGGGTCGGGCGGTTTTTATAAGGAGTTTGTATGAAAGATGTATGGGTTTATTGGGAATCAGAGAATGGTGATGGGTCTGCAAGTGAGCTGACACATAAATTCTGTGGAGCAGAGGGAGATACTTGGATTGATGTAGCAGAGCTCATTATCGAATTAAAAGAAGACAGCAGCGTGTATGATGAATCAATAGAAGTTAATCAGGTGTAAGTGATGTATGAGGTACAGTTCGAGTACGAATATTTTCGTGAAACAGAAACGACTATCTATGTTACAGCATATGTTCGTTTGGTTGGTGATAGTTTTGATGCTCATAATGGGCTCGGTGATTTACAATCATATGATGCGAGTTATTTAGAGTGTACAGATGTTAGTGCAGTTTATGTTCATAACGAACCAGTTGAATTAACTCCAAAAGAGATAGAAAAACTTAAAGAAATAGCCATAGAACAGGACTATGAGTCAGTTGATTAAATATTTAGCAATTAATACGCTTATGTCGTGGCTAAGTATAAGACAATTCTTGTTATTTCAGACACTCATTTTCCCTATCAACATCCAGATACTTTAGAGTTTCTAAGACGTCTGAAAGCATCATATAAGCCAGACAAAGTTGTCCATATTGGCGATGAGATAGATGGACATGCGATATCATTTTATCCAACTGATCCCGACCTACTGGGTGCTTCAGATGAACTACAGCTTGCAATAGATCGTCTAAAATGTCTTTACAAGCTTTTTCCCAATGTTGATCTGGTTGAGTCAAATCATGGCTCCTTGGTTTATCGAAAAGGCAAGGTAATGGGATTACCTCGTAACTATTTTAAATCATACAATGAAATACTTGAAGCTCCTAAGGGTTGGAAGTGGCATTTCGACTTAACTCTAGAGATGAGTGATGGCAATCAGGTTTATTTTACCCATGGAAAGACGGCAGCTGCTGGAAAGTTAAGTCAGTCTATGGGTATGTGTACAGTACAGGGTCACTATCATGAGAGGTTTGAGGTTATCTATTGGGCTAACCCTAATGGTTTATATTGGGATATGCGCGTGGGTTGTTTGGTCGACGACAAGTCTTTGGCATTTAATTATAATAATACTAACCTCAAACGTCCTATTGTTGGTACTGGTGTTATCATTAATGGCCAGCCAAAGTTAGTTCCAATGATTCTAGACAGGAATGGTCGATGGATAAAAAGACTCGTATAAAAGGAGTTGATTATAAAGTCATTAGAACCAGGTTTATTAATGACGATGAGGAGGATGGTTTTTGTGATGTTGAGAACAAGGAAATTGTTTTAGGTAAAGATGCCAAGCCTAACATATTGATTCATGAAGAGTTGCATGCAGTTTTACATGAGCATGGTGTCAGGGACTTAGATATTCACTTTGAGCATGTGATAATAAGAGCGATGGAGTGGTACATCGAGGAATTCTTCGAGAGGAAGAAGAAGTGAGGTCGAAATGTCTGTGCTGGGTAAAAAGGATAATGAAGAGGTTGCTTATATAGTAGAATGTGATGATGAGATGCTTAGAATGCGTATTACCTTGGTCTCCGGCACTGAAATAACACCTGCTTTATTTTTAAATTCATTAATAGCTTTTGTTGATAACAATATAGACGATCCTAAAAAAATCTTTGAAGAAATGGGTCTAATGCAATATTCTTTGCAATGATAGGGAGTATTGCGCTGCAATAATATATATAACTCCCCATGAAAGGGATATATCACTCCCCTGGAGTTGATATAAAGTTTTAAACTTGCCCGAGGCCAATCCCTCTCACGCCATCTCTTAGGAGTTAGGGGCGTGAGCTGCGCCCAAGTTTATGTTATAGTGATAGCAGGGGAGTGATATCACGATGAAGATTGATCTTACAGACGTGTCAGACAAATTTAACGAATTAGAACTGGAATATGCTGAATATAAGCTTTCAGGTGTTGAGTTATCTACATCAGAGCTTGATGTTAAGTTTGGTGCTGCTCTTGAGGCGTTAAATAATAATTTATTATTGAGAAAATTCATTGCTGATCAAAAAATAGCTAGAAAATCAAGAAAAGATCTAATCGATAAAATGCATCTAGAAAAACTCATAAAACTAATGCCTATTGCGATTAAAACGCTTGTAGATGCGATGCAAGATGATAATACTGCGAACAGGATACGTGCTGCATCACAGATAGCTAGACCAGCTCTTAGTTATTTGGAGAAATTATCACAAAATAGTGCTGACAACGAGTTTGCTTTTGGAAATGATAAGGTGAACGATTTTGACTTTGATCATGGTGAGAGCAGTGGGTAGTTCTAGTTATACAACGGTAGTTAAGAAGCCGACTAAGCGAAAGCCTTCTAAAAGTAATCCAAAAAAGAATAACAAATAACATAAGGGGTGGTGACTATGCCAGCTAGTAAGATGAACAAGCCTTTAAGCTCATTAGATAGAGACGATAATCAGGTGCCAGACACTGGTGATCATGTTGATAGAAGTGATGGCCGGGTTTTTATTGAGAATGTCAAGATTTATCATGATTTATGGAAGCTTGAAGTTGAGCCAATGGAAAAGAATGTATCTTGGAATGAGATTCCAGATTATCAGAAGGTAGAGCATTGTCATTTTTTTCACACATTTGATTCTGCGGGTAAGGCTCAGACGTTTTGCGTGCCAGTTGGCGGTCATTTCCATGAGATGGAAGTTATTCAAGAGCCTGGTAAGATGCCTAAGGTGGTTTGCAAAAGCGGACCTTTAAAGTGGGCTAGACAAAAGAATAAGAGGACTGGAAGATTTGAAAAAGTCTTGGTTCCATTTAATGACGTTGATGAGCATCGTCATGAGACGATATATCTTCATTCGAAGCAGGTTGAAACTCGGAAAATCAATAGTGAGGCTACTAAATTAATAGGTAAGAATGCTGCTTTAGTTCAAAAGCCCGCTGGTTTGGATCTGAAATAATGGATTGGTCACAGCATGTACGCAAGATCTTTGATTCTTATATAGATTCAAGAAGTGATATTGATTTAGAGTTAAAAAAGACATTAAAACACAATGAGAGGCTTTCTCCTTTTCTTTCCATGCTTTCAGAAGAGGTTTCTAAGGCAGAGAGGTTGGTTCATAAGAGAAGAGGGACTCCTTTAAAGATGGATACAATCAATTGGCTTATAGAGGATATGTCCAGGTTATTAATAAGGGGCATTCAGTTAGAGGCTGATAGAAGGGTTGAGTCTTATATTAAGAAGCTTCAGCGTAAGCAAGAGTTAGATTATGTGAAGGATCTTGATGAGACATCTGAAGGCAGGCCTAGTGGTGTATTTGAGGATTTAGATATTATTTCTGGTGATACTATTGTGACTAACGAAAAGAGAAGTGAGTCTATAGTATCAGATGAGTAAGGCAGTTGTCCGTTATTACAGAAATAAGCATCAGAGAGAATTTCACGAAGATATAAGTTCAAAAAGGATTCATTTATCCTCTGGTTTTGGTGGTGGTAAGACATATGCCCTAATAATGAAGATGTTGCAGTTAAGTAAGCTTAATCGCAACATTCACGGTGGATTTATGTGTCCATCTTTGACTGAATTCAAGAAAGACGTTCTACCTTTATCTGAGCAGATTTTTGATGAATATCGAATACCTTTTAAGTTTCATGGATCTAATTATTATTATGAATTTCCATGGACTCGGGGTAGGGTTTACGTAGTTTCAGCTGAGAGAAAGATTAGGGGTCCTAACTGGGGTTTTGCATTAATTAATGAGTTAACACTATGTCCTTTAGTTAGATATAAGGAGGTTATTGGTCGAGTTAGGGTTAAGGAGGCCAAGCATCCTCAGATAGCTAGTGTTGGGACTCCTGAAGGTTGGTCAAACGAGTATTATGACTACATGATTGAGAATCCGAGGCAGGGTTTTAGGATCATTTATGGTGATACTCGTGATAATATTGATAATTTATCTGAAGATTATATAACTGATTTAGAAGACAGTTATGATTCAATCATGCAGGATGCCTACATACGTGGTTTGTGGGTAAATATGACTGGAAATAGGTTTTATTATGCCTATAAGCCAGAAGTTAACGATGATAAAAAAATAGTTAGACGGTCTTATGCTCCAGTTCATGTTTCGATGGACTTTAACGTTGATCCAGCTACTTGTGCGTGCTGGAATTTTGACGGAAGGCGTCTTACGGGATTTGATGAGATAAGTTTGGAATATGACATGTCTTCGAGTAAGTCGAGTACTGAGAGGATGTGTGATGCTTTGATAGCTCGTGAATATTATCCTGAAGATGTTATTATATATCCTGATCCTGCTGGTAAACACAGGAAGACGACGGGAAAGCCTGATATTGAAGTTTTAAGGGCGTGTGGATTTAATGATATTAGGGTTAAATCAGCTGCTCCTAGGTTTAGAAGAAGGCAGCTCAATGTAAATAATCTTTTGAGTAAGGGTATAATAAAGATTAATCCAGATAAATGTCCAGGCGTTAAAAAAGATTTAATGGGTGTAGAATATGATCCATCGACCTTTGAGAAGGTTAAAACTAACCCAAAGTTGACGCATTTTAGCGATGGTTTAGATTATATGACTGATATATTATTTCCTAGTAGTGGTAACAAACCCAGATCACGCGTAGAGAGGTTCCGATGAGGTTAAAATCACAAGATGAGATATTAGATCCTGGAGTAAGATCGAAGATAATTGATGAAATTGAGGCAACTGAAAACAAGAAGAGAAAAGATCAGGCTTTTAGAAGGTGGCAGGTTTATAAAGATAAGACATCCACATTTGTAGTCGATTTATTATTAGAGCAATTTAAAGAAGATACTGTAAAGGAGATGAGTTATTCAATAACTAATGTTTCATTAGTTAGAAAAATTATAAACAAATTATCTCGTGTATATATGGATGGAGTTTCTCGTTCTATTTCTGATGATGAAGATAATACATTAAAGATATCTCAATTAGAGGATATTTTAGATTTTAATGCTAAGATGAAGACTCAAAACAGGATGTTAAAACTTCAAAAAAACACGATTGCTTATATTAAGCCATGCCCGTTTTTTGATGATGAAGGTAATGAGCTTATGAGAGTAAGAGTAAGTCCTTTAAATCCGTATCTATATGATGTAGTTGAGGATTTTTATGATCGTACTCGTCCAATGGCTTATGTTTTGAATAATTATCAGCCAGGTACGCTTTTACATACGAATCTTGATCCTGCTAACGTTAGATTTGACCAATTGGGGTCTAAAGCATCTATGGCCGGACAGCTAAGTCCTCATGGGACTGGCGGCATAGGTTTCGGCAATAGAAAAGATGAAAAAATTGCTGACAAGAAGGAAGATGAGCAGTCTTTATCTGGGAGTCAGAATAAAGAGTACATTTGGTGGACAAAAAAGTATCATTTTACGACTAATTCTAAGGGAACAATTATAGATAGATTTGGTGATCCAATAGATTTTGATGAGGAGGCAGTTTTAAACCCAATTGACGAAATTCCTATAGTTAATTTTTCAATTGATCAGGATAATTCGTTTTGGGCTGAGGGCGGTGAGGATTTAGTTGATAGTGGAATCGTTATTAACTCTTTATTGACTCAAGCAAATCATATCGCAGTTATTCAGGGTTACGGTCAGTTTTTTATGACTGGTAAGAATCTTCCTCAGAGCGTCCCAGTTGGTCCTGCTACTGCAATTAAGCTTGAATATGATAAAGAAGAAGATCCACAGCCACAAATAGGATTTGCTAATGCTAATCCTCCTTTACAGGAGCTTATGGATTTAACGCTATCGCAGGTGGCATTAACATTAACTATGAATGATCTTTCTACGAGCGGAGTTAGTGCTCAATTAGATAGTGGTAGTGCTTTTCCAAGTGGAATTGCTATGATGATTGATAAGGCTGAGAGCATGGAGGATGTTGAGGATCAAAGATCGATATTTTCTGATGCTGAGAAGAAAATATGGCCTATAGTTGGTAAGTTTTTACAAAAATTTAGTGAAGATAATGTATTAGATCCTGAGCTAGAAGAATTATTGTTGCCTGAAGAGTTTGATTTACAGATTGAATTTGGATCTCCAAAGGGAGTCTCTACAGAAAGGGAAAAGCTTGAGAATTTGAAACTAAGAAAAGATCTTGGTTTAAATACTGAGGTTGAGTTGATACAATTAGATCAGCCTGGCCTTGATGAGGAGCAAGCTTTAGCTAAATTGCAAAAGATCAAAGATGAGAAGAAGCTGAGGATGCAAGATTTTGGTCCGGGTCTAATCAGTAGTGATGATGATTCTGATAATATACAAGAGGATCAGGAAGACGATGAAAACGATCAAAACCAACGCGACGGCGAACAAGACGAGTAGTGAGATAGATTTATTTGAAGGTATTTCGTTATCGTTAGAGGCAAAAAGACGTGTTGCTGAAGAGGCTGGAGAGCTACTTATAGATTCTATATTAAAAGACGTTGGGGGGGCAAAAAGTCCTGTAAGTGGTGATCGTTTTCCGAGATTATCTAAATCTTATAAGAAGTTTAAGGAATCACAGAATTTAGGAGGTTCTGCTAACCTAGAATTTACTGGTGATATGCTTGATAACTTATCTTTTAATGTTTCAAGGTCTGGAAAGCTTGAGATCGGGGTTTTTGGTCAAGAGGCCCATAAGGCAGATGGGCATAATAACTTTAGTGGTGATAGCACGTTGCCATTGAGGCAGTTTTTACCTAAAGAGCAGCAGGTGTACCGTCAGGGTATAAAGTCACAGATAGACTCTATATTAAGAGAAGCAATTGCTAAAAATATTAAGCTTCCGGTTAGGAAGTTACAAGCAGTTGAGACAAAAGAGCAGTTTTTCACAGTTATGTCTGAGATATTTCCAAATGTAAGTAGAGCTAAGATTGTAGAGGCTTTATTAAGTGATGAGCAAGTTATTCGTAGTATAACTGATCTTGGGTTAATAAGGTTTATAGATGGCAGTTAAGGTCATTAAGGGAAAAAACTTTACTGTGACGATTGAATTAGACGCATTAGCTAAGATCTCTAATGTTAAAAAGATTGTTAACTCTACAATGGCTAACAAGTTGGGAAATTCTATTTTACGGGAGACTAAAAATCTAGTTGGTGTGGGCAAAAGTCCAGTAAAGGGAAAGGGCCGTTTTCCGGCCTATGCTAAACAAAGGAAGGGCAGTGGATATCCTGATACACCGGATATCCGAAGAAGGTTTCCGTCAAAAAAGACAAGACCTGTAAATTTAGAGTTAAGTGGAAAGTTTTTAAAAGCTTTAGGTTTTAAGAAGACGGATGGTGGTATTGATTTTGGATGGATAGACCCAAGTGAAGATATTAAAAAACTTATTGACGCACATAATAATGGATTGAATAAGAATGTTCCACAGAGAAAAGTTATTCCTAATGCCGATGGCGAGGATTATACAGCATCTATACGTCGTTTGATAAAGGATATTTACTTGCAGCGTATTCGTGCTATAATTCGAAGTTGATATTGCATGTGCTGTGCTATGCTTTATCAACCTAATTTGTGTGCAGTGCTACAATTAGGGGGAATAGATGGAAGCAGTAGACAAAACTGTTGTTGAGACCACTGACAAAGTTGGTCACGATCCTGTTAATCAGGATGATTTGGTTGAAAAGCAGGCTCAGGATAAATCTCATGTAGACAGAGATAAGGAACGGGCGCTTGAAGACCTGAAGAAAATAAAAGCCCAAAATGTTGAGCTTTTGGAGGCTTTGAAAAAAAAGGATGAGGCAATTGAAGAATCTCGTCTTGCCAAACTAAAAGAGCAGGAAAAGTTTCAAGAATTAGCTGAAACCTGGCAACAAAAGGCTCAAGATGCTGAACAAAAGGCAAGTGGGTTAGAAAAAAGCATGATTTATGCTAAAAAGTTTGATGCAGTAAAGACTGCGGCCCTGCAAGCTGGGATTAAAAAAGAAGCAATTGATGATTTAGAGATGCTTGATTTCGGCGATGTAGATATAGAATATACAAGTACTGGGCGAGTTAATGTTTTGGGTGCTGGTAAATTTGTTGAGAATATCAAGATAACGCGTCCACATTGGTTTGGTAAAAAGGGTGCAAGTGTTAACCCTTCTGAGCCAGGAGTTGTAGGTTCTAGCTCTATAAAGTATGCAGATTTGTTAAAAGCAGAGGAACAGGCTAAAAAGACCGGTGACTATGCCACTTATTCAGCCCTCCATAAGAAATATGTTCAACAACTAAGAAACGGTTAATAAAGGGGGATTGGCATGGCCGATCAATTGATGAGAGCGAGTACTGAGCTCAGTGCAATTGTGCCTGAGATTTGGTCTCAACGCTTTTATGACGTGTTACTACAAGAGAATCCTTTTGAGTCTTTGATCAGCAAAGATTGGGAGGGCGAAATACAGGATCTTGGAGATACAGTTCGTATTTCTACTTTTCCTGAGTTTGATGAAGCTACAGAGCTTGCTGAGGACGCTCGAAACGACGCCGACGCAGTTACTGTTACTCAGCAGAATCTAGTAATCAATAAACGTATTGTAAAAGACTTTATTGTTACTAACAGGGCTCAAGTCCAGAGCTTGCCACATATGGATAAGCTTAGAGATTTAGCTATTTTTTCTATTCAAAAGAAGATTCAGTCTATAATTATTGCTGATACGGTTCCTAATGCTGCAGCTCCAGATCATTCAATTTCATATGATTCTGGTACTACTTTGGCATTGGCTGATCTTTTAGAAGGAAAAGAGCTTTTAGATGCACAAGATGTTCCCATGGCAGACAGGCACATGGTGGTTGGCTCTGCACAGTTAAATGATGTTTTTAACATCACTGGTTTTACATCTTCTGACTTTTTGGTTAGCGGTGCTCCTCTTCAGACTGGTCAGCTTCCAGAGGCTTTGTTAGGGTTTAATCCTAACTTTACGACCGCTGCTGGTAACGTGACGTTTCTCTTCCACAGAAGTTATTTTACTATGGCCGCTCAAAGAGGTATTGATGTACAAGAGTTTAATCTTGGCGTTGACGGAAAAAGAGCAGCTCGTGTAAACGTTGATTGGCTTGGTGGATTTAAACAACTAGACGGCCTTAGAGTCGTTACTATTTCGTAGTAGGGGTGTAGCATGAGTTTCAAGAATGATGGAGTTTTAGTTGCCGAATATGTCTACGATTTCGACGTAGACGGAGGGGCCATAGGAGAGATTATTTTATCTGCTAAGGATAACAAATCGGCCTTACCTGTTGGCGCAGTTGTTAAAGATTGTCATATGAAAGTTGTCACTGCATTTACTTCTGGTGGTTCTGCCACTTTAGAAGTTGGTAACGGAGACGATGCGGATGGTTATTTGGGGTCAATTGCGGTTGCTTCACTAACTGACAATGCTCTGTTCAATGCTTCTGGACAGGATTCAGCCCTTTTATGGGATGGAACCAACGATCATATGATCCCATTAAA
>JANQST010000073.1 GCA_028279155.1 Cyclobacteriaceae bacterium | reverse complement strand
TATCAATCTCTGGAATCTAAAAATAGAACCACAATGAAGTTTGATTTGGATACCGAAATAGAACGATGGAAGAATTCGCTACACGCATACCAAGGTCTTGAACCGGAGGATATTGAGGAACTGGAAGATCACCTTAGGTCTGATATTGAGTTAAAAGTAAATGAGGGAAGTACGGAAGAAGAAGCTTTTCTTGCCTCCAAGAAACGGATAAAGAATGTAAGGGAAATCTCAGAATTGCATTCTAAAATGCGAAACAATTCGTCTCTTCTTTTCCTCAACATACGCTTTTTATTAAAAATTCTCAGAAGAAATAAATCGCATTCGTTTCAAAGCCTTGCAGGTCTGATTGTTGGCATTACCATTTGTACATTGACCTTTTATTATGCCAATTATGAGCTATCGTATGATACGTTTCATGAAAAGGAAGATGTGCTGTTCCGGGTCAGAAATGATGTGGTATCTACAGAGACTGGAGAATATCAAAATAGGAGGGCAACAGCTTTTTTTGCTGTATCGAATGCATTGAAGGATGAAATTCCGGAAATAGTGGAATCCATCCATCTCTATTCTGAATCATCTGTAATTGTAAATGATAAAGATAATTTTTCGGTTGATAAGGGACTGTATGCAACTTCAGCCTTTTTCAACATGTTCTCAATTCCGCTCAAATGGGGATCACCGGATGCGTTTGATTCACCAGACGGAATTTTCATTTCTGCTGCTTTGGCAGAAAAACTATATGGGAATGAAAATCCAATAGGAAAACAGTTTAAATACCTGGGTATTCGAACTGGTGGTGATTTCAATCTTCAAGTAAGAGGCGTTTTCGAGTCAATTCCTCAGAACAGTTATTTCAAGAATACAGAAGTCTTATTACCGATGCAAGTGTTGGAAAACTACCACAGTCCCACACTGGCGTGGGCGCCTGTCACTATTGAACAAGTGAAATGGAGATGGGTAGATTTTTACACGTTTGTTGAGCTTCAGAAAGGGTCAGATGCTGTACAAATTGAAGAAAAGATCCAGGATGTCTATGACAGAAACAGAAGAGAATTTGATGCAAGCAGAGGAAGAAAACAGGTAGTTAGCATGGAAAGTATGGATCAAATTAACCTGGTAACGGGTCTGCACAATGAATTGGAAGCTGGGGTAAACAAAGAAGTATTGTGGCTGTTTTTCGGAATTGGAATTCTGGTAATGATCATTGCCTGGATCAATTATGTGAACATGTCTACTGCTACTTCAATAAGCAGGTCTAAAGAAATTGGCATTAAGAAAGCATTGGGAGCATTCAAGAAACAATTGGTAAATCAGTTTTTGCTAGAATCTGCGGTGCTTACACTGCTGGCTCTTGTCATATCGATAGTACTGGTTTTGTTGTTTGCTGGGAGAATCTCAGCATTTTTCGATATTCAGTTTGCTTTTGGATTCGGAGACCTCCCCTTTTTCTTAACCTTGACGATTATCGTCTTACTTGGTTCAATCATCGCAGGCTTATATCCTGCGATGATTCTTTCTTCTTTCAAAACCATTGATATTTTGAAATCGTCTTCAAAAAATGGCAGTTTGAGTGTATGGGTAAGAAAAACCTTGGTAGTGTTTCAATTTGCCATCGTAGCCTTTCTTTTGACTGGTGCACTGGTGGTATACCAACAATTCCACTACATGATCAACAAAGATTTGGGGATTGATATTGATGGGAAGATCGCGGTTGATTTACCGATAGGAATATTTAGAGATAATGATTTTGATGTGAAAACTGAGCGGTTACTCAATTCATACCGGCAGATTACACAGGTTAAAACCATTTCTTCATCTACACTCTTACCTGGAGATCAAAATGGGTGGAGGCATTCGCTAAGTGTAGATGGTGATGAAGCCCAAAGTCTTGTGGTTTTTAATCGGATGGGGGCAAGTGAAAACTATATTGAAAATCATGACTTGAAAATTATTGCCGGACGAGCATTTGATAAAAACATCACAACAGACTATTCGGAGGCGCTTATTATAAACAGGTCTGGATTAGAACAGTTGGGGTTTAACTCAGCCGACAGCATTATTGGAAAAACTGTATCATTTGCAGTAGGGCCACAAGTATTCAAGGTGGTTGGAATTGTCGAAGACTTTCATCATCAAAGTGTGCACTCAATCATCGAACCATTGGCCATACAGCTAGACTCCATTTACCAGGGAGGATTCCTTACTGTTGATTTCGATGGCAACCTTGGTGAATTACTTAATTCGCTGGAAGAGAAGTATTCAAGTGTATTTCCTGAAGTACCCTTCAACTACAATTTCCTGGATAGCAGGTACAAGGAGCAATATGAATCTGACCTACGATTTCAAAAAATATTTCGGATTATTACCATTGTTTCCATTCTTTTAGCTGTGATTGGTTTGTTAGCACTTTCAACCTTCTTCTTA
This sequence comes from Cyclobacteriaceae bacterium, assembly GCA_028279155.1. Taxonomy (GTDB): domain Bacteria; phylum Bacteroidota; class Bacteroidia; order Cytophagales; family Cyclobacteriaceae; genus Ekhidna. Next base: position 2,244 of record JANQST010000073.1, on the reverse strand, counting down.
AATCAGCAGAAGAAATCGGTGAGTGTAAGAAAAGTATTGGGAGCTGGTAAGTGGGAACTGGTACGCCTGGTGACGAAAGAGTATTTGTTGCTAATAATTATTGCTTGTGCAATCAGTATTCCACTTTCAATTATTTCAATTAACCAATGGTTGGAGAGCTTTGTCTTTCGAGTTTCCGTTCACCCGTTGGTCTACGCCTTGCCAGCAATTATTCTTTCAGTTATTGTCTTATTGACAATTTCCAGGAATACCTCAAGATTGGTAAACATCAATCCTGCCAGGATTCTTCGAAACGACTAACTTTTTTCAAGTTTGAAGAAACTATGCAGTCTCTATGGAATGAATAGGACTAAGGGTTGAGGCTTCCCAACATTTTTTCGCAACAACAATTACACAAATGACGATGATTGCCAAGATTGGAAGAGCGACAATTGTTGGACCAATGTTGATTCTGTAAGCATAGTTTTCCAACCACGTTTTACTTCCGACAATGACAATAGGTAAAGAAAAGACAGAAGCGTACATGATGAGTTTAAGAAAATCATAAAAGAGAATTCCTAAGATATTCTCTGTTCGGGCGCCATGAATTTTTCGAATTCCAATCTCCTTCGTCCGCTTTTGAGTGATGAAAAAAGAGAGACCAAACATACCCATACATGAAATGGTAATTGCTAAAAATGAAAAGAACATAAAAAGGCCAAGCATTGCATGTTCGATATGACGTTGCGCTTGATACCCCCTGTCAAGCATAGAAAAGAAGGGGAGTCTCGACGCAAGAAGATGCTGTACTTTTTGAATATACTCATCAAGGCTTTCTCCTGCTTTTCCCGGATAATCTAGTACAAAGTGCAGGTAGGTTAGGTATTGAAAACCTGTCGCATAAACAATAGGTGGTTCTTCTTCCATAGTATTATTCACTACTCCAATGACTATTCGATTACCAACTTTGGTTAGAAACGATTTTCCAAGCACACTATCGGCATGGTTGTAGCCCAAGGCATTGACGGCAGAAAGGTTGACAATAATGTGTTCATGATCTCTACCGAATTGCTCACTAAAGTTACCTCCTGAAAGAAAGGCGCTCTTAGCATTCCAATAAGAATGATCAATTACGTAAAAGTAAAACTTGTTGTTTTCTGAGTCAAAGTGCTCGTCTTTGTGATGTAGTAAGTCAACAACTTGTGCTGTTTTGACAGAACCTTTGTAGAGATTTGAAAATCGAACGTCATCAATAAGTTCAAAATCTCTCATCTCGCTCAAAAATCTAACGGCCTCATTAGTAAAAGATGTACTTGCTTGTGAACTACCTGGGAAAATGCCAGTGATTTCAAACTCGAAAGGTTGTGAATCGTGTTTCTTCATGTATTCCAGCTGGCGATATACGATATAGGTACCTGAAAGGAAGATGATCGAAGCACTCAATTGAAAAATCAACAATGACTTGATAATGTTGTTGGTACCAGCCATTTGAGGCGTATTCAAATTGATCTTACTTCTTAAAGAAGCAATCGGATTCAAGTTGCTCAAATAAAACGCGGGATACAAGCTGGATAGTAATGTGCTTATTAATAGTAGAATTATTAAGAAAATGATTTGTGTCAAGAATGATACCTGACCTGGCAGTGGATAAGAAATGTTGGTCCAAACCAGTGTTAGCTGAACTGCAAACCTGAATAAGAACAAGCTGAGAATTATAGCAATGGTATTGATCAGTAAGGCTTCTCCGACAAAAGTGACGATAAGTTGAAGCGGCCTGGCGCCCAACACTTTTAGAATTCCAATTTCTTTTCCACGATAGACAGAATTAACAACAGCATTATTGATGTAGTTGGTACAGGCCAAAGCAAGAATGATCAGGCCAATTACTCCTAAAAATATGAGAAGAGCAACATTAGCACCTTGCTCAGGTTCATTAGAGATTTCTGTTGTTAAATGAATTTCCTGAATAGGGCGGAAGGAGAGTTTCTTTTGCCTAAACCGATCTCCAAATAGTCCTCCTATTGATATCAGTAGATCTTTCTTTTGGGGATTCAAGACATAGGTATATGCACTTTCAGAATTATAGAAATCGGTGTTAGATATTCCGGATCCTGGAGATGATAATGAAGCGAGTGCATCGAATTTCAAATGAGTTTTGGGTGGTAGATCTTCAAAAACTCCATCGATTACATAGTCCTCCGCAAATGTTCCGGTGCTGGCCGATTTAAGTTCCTTACCAACAATAGTAATTCCAGCTTCCCATTC
>JANQST010000070.1 GCA_028279155.1 Cyclobacteriaceae bacterium | reverse complement strand
ATAATAAAACTGAAAATATGATATGGAGCTAAAAGATCATTAGTATTGTCGTTCATTCCAATGTTTCCATCACCATCCTCGAAGTTAAAACTGAGTTTGAGGGAGTCAAGACCTGCCGTTTCTATATATTCCAACGATTCAAACTCAATTTGCGGAGTATCCGAAAACTCATCCGGTTCAAAACATGAACTTAAAAATGCAAGGATAAAAAATAGGAATAATAACTTAGCAGCGTCCATTATAACTGTAACAAGAAACAATTGAAAAACGCTTATGAATTAAACTTATGCCATTTGCTGAAAGTTTTAAGGAAAGCATTTTTACGATAAACGCTGAAAACTTCGAGCCTTTTTGCCTAGATGTTTTCAATTACCAATACATGGAGTGTTCTGTTTATCATTCCTATTCCAATTTGCTCGGAAAAAACCCTACCAACGTAAGCTCAATAGAAGAAATACCATTCCTTCCTATAGAATTCTTCAAAAATCATTCAGTAAAATCCGGGCATTGGAAGGAGGAAAAGATCTTTCAAAGTAGTGGAACCACAAATACAGGAAGAAGCAGACATTTCGTTAAAGACCTGAATTTCTATTGGCACTTAAGCAAAAAAATATTTGAAAGCTGGTTTGGGCCAATAGAAAACATCCAAATAATGGCTTTGCTTCCCTCATACCTCGAAATGGGTGATTCATCACTTATTTCTATGGTAGATCATTTTCTGACAGAAAGTGATCCAAAATCGGGGTATTCGCTTGATTCATTTGAGGAATTAATACTAAAACTTGATGAAAAGGATACTAAAAAAGTACTTTTTGGGGTGTCTTATGCACTTTTAGACTTGTCAGAAAAATTCCAAAAACCATTAAAAAATGTCCAAATCATCGAAACAGGTGGGATGAAGGGACGCAGAAAGGAAATAACACGCAAGGAATTGCATCAAAACCTTCGAATTTCCTTTGAAATCGATGAAATCCACTCTGAATACGGGATGACTGAGCTTATGAGTCAAGCATATGGTAAGAATGGGCAATTTCAATTTCCTAACTGGTCAAAAGTGCTGATTAGGGATATAAATGACCCTTTTTCCTACGTTGAAGACGGAAAAACAGGTGGAATAAACATAATTGACCTGGCAAACATCGATTCCTGCTCATTTATTGAGACGAAAGACCTGGGTAGAAAACACTTTCGTGGATTCGAAGTACTCGGTCGTTTTGATAATTCGGACGTTCGTGGATGTAATTTGATGTTTTAAAGAAATAGTGTAATATTTTAGGTAAAATGGTGTTGTATAGTAGATTAATTCTTATATTTTTGAATTGATAAGACGGAAAAAGCTCTGTTTAATTAATAAAATACACTCATGAAGTTGAAATTTGCCATCGTTGCTGTAGTAATTTTAGGTCTTAGCGCTTGTACTCAGAGAACTTGTCCTACATACGCCCAAGAGGACGTGAAGCAGGAGAAAACTCCTACTGAAGTTAACGCTTAAACTTCTACATACTTTTTTACATCCACCGCCTTGATTGTGTCATTGGACATAATTACAAGTCTTTCTACAACATTTCGTAGTTCCCTAATATTTCCTGTCCATTTGTAGCTTTCCAGAAGTTTTAGAGCTTCCTTGTCTATTTCCTTTGGTTGTGCGCCATATTCGTTTGCCACCTGATCCAGAAAATGATCAACCAAGAGTGAAATATCCTCTTTTCGATCCCTTAATGGTGGAACCTGAATAATCATCACACTTAATCTATGGTAGAGGTCTTCCCTGAAATTTCCCTCCTCAATTTCCTTTTTTAAATCCTTGTTCGTTGCAGCAAGAACACGCACATCAACATTTATGGACTTATCTCCCCCAACTCTGGATATTTTCTTGTCTTGAAGTGCTCGTAAAACCTTAGCTTGAGCAGACTGACTCATATCTCCTATCTCATCCAAAAACAAGGTGCCTCCATTCGCTTGCTCAAATTTTCCAATTCGTTGTTTGTGAGCTGAGGTGAACGACCCCTTTTCGTGTCCAAATAATTCACTTTCTATCAATTCCGATGGTATTGCCGCACAATTAACCTCCACCAAAGGGGATTTAGCTCGTTCGCTTTTCTCGTGTAGCCATTTTGCAACAAGCTCCTTTCCTGTCCCATTCTCACCTGTGATTAAAACTCTTGCTTCAGTAGCAGCAATTTTGTCAATCATTTCTTTGATATCATTGATCTTGGATGACTCTCCAACTATTTCATTCCCCTTGCTGACTTTCTTGCGAAGGACTTTGGTCTCATTCGTCAATTGCGAATTATCAAGTGCATTTCTTACAGTAAGCAGAATCCTATTGAGATCTGGTGGCTTTTGTATGAAATCAAAGGCTCCTTTTTTTGTAGCCTCAACAGCGGTATCAATTGTACCATGTGCAGAGATCATTATAAAAGGAATATCAAATCCCTCGTCGGAAACTTTTTGAAGTAGCTCCATGCCATCCATTTTTGGCATTTTGATGTCACATAGAACCAAATCGATTTTTTCCGATGATAACTTCGTGAATCCATCTTCTCCATCCTCGGCGGCTATCACATCATATTTCTCCTCAGAAAGTATATCACACAAGGCATCGCGTATACTTTTTTCATCATCGACTACTAATATTTTAGGCATATTTCTTCTTTAAAATATCAAATACAAAAAGCAAGCCAGTAAGCCGGGTTCTGTTCTATCCCACCATTTATCTGGTCCCGACAGGTCGGGATCAAACAACCTACCCAATCCTGCTCAAGCGAGAAACTTTCAGACGCAGGACCTATTTGGTCTTTCAGCACGTAAGGTTTACCTGGCTTCAGGCATCACTACCTGAACGGTGAGCTCTTACCTCACCTTTTCACCTTTTCCACCGACGAGTCGGAGGTAGTTTATTTCTGTGGCACTTTCTCGACCCCGACATGTCGGGGCGCTTCCATTTCGGAAGTACGCTTCTCTATGCTGCCCGGACTTTCCTCCCCGTCCTGATAGCTATCGGGATCGGAGCGATGGGTCGGCTTGCATCTGCAAAAATATTAATGAATATCTTTTCCGGTGATTTTAAACTCCCAGCTGTCTGCAACATTTGCCACTTCGATTATCATTTCTTTCACCATGTCTTCCTTCAAATTGACTAAAAATGAGGAAGCTTCTACTTTGAGAAATTCATCTTCAACAACAAATTTTGAGTAAGGAAGGTTAGTGCTCTCTGCCAGCAGTTCATTGTAGGGAATGTATTCGTCCAATCCGCAAACTTTGGTTTTTATTTGTACGACTTCCCTGTCATAATCAGGGTTATGCACAATATGACCAGTTATTGTTTGGAAGCGGCCACCATCAAGCGGGAAAATAATCACAGATCTGGTTTCATCATATTCCCGGTATTCCCCACCGATCTCCTGTGCATACTTTTTACTAAACGATTTAAAATTCATAGCAAGCCAGTTAAGTTTAATAGTAAGATACAGGTTTGAAAGTCAAATAAAGAATGATGCGAACAGAACTAGTATGTAGTATCTAAATCGTTGGAAGGGCTTGCTCCGCTTTTTGACTCTTCCTCCTTCCTTTTAAGAGCTGCCTTCCGGCTACTTGAAATAAGGTCTTTGAACTCGTTGAAAGAGTGAACGAAACGTAAACTCACTCCAGTTTCAAAATTTTGATCACCTTGGTTGGCGGAGAGCTGCTGGTTCGTCGCTCTAAAAACCTTTGCCCTTAGCCTTCCATCTTTTGTCAAACTATATTCCACCGACCAATCACCAACGAAATCGTCAAGCAACCGATCGTTTTGAGTTTGAGCATTGTTGAAATCGCTACCGCTCGTCACTTTCAACCTTCCATCCAAAAATGTGTAAGCAAGGCGAAGCTGAAATGTATTAAAAGCATCGCCATCCAATGTGGCTAAATCGACTTCTACTTCAAGATTTTCATCCAGCTGACTAACCAAATAGCTAACCTGATTAGAGAAAAATTCGCTTACACTATTGCCAACATTGCCTCCTCCTCCGAGTGTAAAACTGGATTGTGGCGAAAATCTTCGAAAAAAGAGCAAGCTGATTACCTGTCGTTTAAGTTCTTGTTCATTGCTCGCAACTTGTGTCAGTTTACTTAATCTCCAGGAAGTTTCATCTATTTTATCAGCCAATTGAAGGTCGAAATCAATCGAAGGACTTAAAATCCCTTCGCTCAGATTCAACATTACATTTACACCGACTTTGGTATCCGCCTCTCCTCCATCATCCTCCCCTTCTGCCACCAATGGCGTAAAATCTGCTCGCTGAAGATAAATCGCATTCAGGTCAATGGTTCCATTGTAAGGATCACCAAACCAGGTAACCCTGCTTCCTGGAACAACTTCAAATTCCTTGTTAATGAAGCCAGGAACAGTAAAATTATATGCTCCATCAGTGATCTCAAGGGGACCGAACATATGGAACTCTCCATCGGTGTCTAGCGATAATTTCAGATTACCTCTACCCCGACCTCTTATAATATCCCCTGTCTTGATATCAAAAATCAACTCACAATATGCTTCAGGAGTTACTTCGATATCAAAATCTACAGCAATACCCTGGAAGTTGTATTCATCTTCCTCAATGACCTGTGTTGTATCATTAAAATCCAGAAACGTAATGTAATCTTGTTGTGAAACCTCTCCACCTTCAGTAATTGGAACAAAAAACCTGGTATCATTCTCAGTTTTAACAGAGGCCTTAATCAATAAATCATTTAGCGGACCTGTGATGTTGACCTCACCAGTTCCATTGGCTGTACCATAATAAAGACTGTTATCTGCTGCTGTCGTATTGAGGAACTCGAAGTTGTCAGCATCAATCTTTATATCTGTGATTACATCAGAGAAAAAATTGTGAAGAATTGAGCCACTTACACTTGCTTGTGCACCCTTGCGGTCTGTTATATTAAGACCTTGTAACTTCACAGCTCCAGGTTCAAGAATCAAGGGTCCCCCGAACGTATACAATGTATTGAGGTAATTGATGCGCACGCTTCCTTCTGAAATTACGCTTTCTCCAGTAATTTCAGGAGCACTCAGTGAGCCCCTAAGGTTTAAGGTACCATTTGCATATCCGACCAAATCAGAAACATTTTCAACGAGAAACTGCTGAGCAAGTCTTAAATCAGCATTCTCGAATTCCATTTCGAAATCCAACTGATCAGTCACGTTGAATGGATAGTAGTAGCCACTTAAATCAATTGAATTAAAGCTTTCTCTATCGACTTTTATGTGAGTAAAAATGTTTCTCTCTTTGGAATCCCATTCTGAGATCCCGTTAATGTCACCGACCAGAAAATCATTAAGTGTAAGACCATCCATATTGAACCCTCCGTCAAACCGAAATGGTTGATTTGCACTTTCTCTAAAAATTGTTAGACCTCCCTCCAAAAGACCATCGATATTGATGTCGGTGAAGAGATTTGCTTGGATCGAACTACAAGTTACGGGTAAGTGACAATTTGCTTACAGATTCTCACCAAAACACGTGGATATCAATGAGTAAAAAGTGACCAAAGGACATTCAGTAGCACACAAACGCAGTATGTAAAATTTTCACGTTTCTGACAAAACACAGACAGAATTCATGTCATGTGAATCGACGGACAGTGTATCATTGCTCATAGGAACAACAAAATCCCTATT
>JANQST010000049.1 GCA_028279155.1 Cyclobacteriaceae bacterium | reverse complement strand
AATATGGGGCCTTAGTTGTGATCCCTTTTCACAAGTGTCACCTTCTTTCAATTCCCAACCATCTACATCATAAACCAGCGATTCGTCTAACGTACTTCGCGACTTATTCAGTTGACCATGAAGGTGTAACACTTGATTGCTTCCCGCATCTTCATGTAGGCTGTCCACATTTTGAGTCACAATTGATACCTGGAAGTGCTTCTGAAGTTCTGCTAACGCCAGATGCCCGTCATTAGGCTTGGCTGTTAATGCCTGCTTTCTGCGCTGATTATAAAACTCTAGCACTAGAGCCCTGTCTCTATGCCAGGCTTCAGGGGTAGCCACCTCCGTTACATCATGTCCTTCCCATAGCCCTCCAGAGTCCCTGAAAGTTTTTAAGCCGCTTTCCGCACTAATTCCAGCACCGGTAAGAACAACAATTTTTTTCATAAATGGTATTTATTGTAAAGAAGGAGTCAACAGAGATCCCATTCCAAACGTAGAATCAAGGTATAATCTATTAATTAAAACAACTAAAAATTCTCAAAATGAAAAAACTATTACTAATTACAATGATTGCTACATCTATATCTTTTGCTCAAGCTCAAACATCTGAAGGAGGTTGGTTGGCAGGAGCTTCATCGAATTTGTCGTTCTCCTCTACGAGTATTGATGGTGTTGATGATAATCAATCAAACTTCAACTTGACTGGACGAGCTGGTTACTTTGTAATCGATAACCTGGCTGCAGGACTAAATTTGGGGCTTTCGTCTTCTAAGCTAGGAGATTTCAAAACATCATCAACAACAATTGGTCCCTTTGCTCGATATTATGTAAATGGTACTTTTTATGTTGGAGCAGGATACTCTGTATTGAGTGGTAAAAATGAAAGTGGTTCAACAACTGTTTCTGAATTTGATGGTGGCAACTTGCTTTTAGAAGCAGGCTATCCAATATGGATTGTTGAAAATGTTGCAGTGGAACCAGGTATCAGTTACACGTCAGGAACTGGAGATATCAACCGTTCTACATTGGCGTTATCAGTAGGATTTATGTTGTATTTCCAATAGTCATATTGGTTAATAATTGCGATTTTCCTAAATCTTAACAACGAAAAACGGATTACTTAACTTAACTCAGACACCCAAATCAAGTTTTTGCGTTTGGATGGGTGTTAGGTAAATCGATTGAACTTACTAAAGTCAATTGCACTTTACATTTTTGGTTATAAATAGAAGTGCGACCCCTCACAAGCTGAGGGGTTTTTTGATTCTCATCTTGATTATTGAAATGGTTTTAAGCTCATAACTCATTTCATACTGCTTAACTTTTTTTATTTTCACCCGCGCTATTTTTTTATTCCAACTCTTAATGAATAGAACGATTCTAATTGCTACTGAAAAGCCCTTCGCCGGCAAGGCCATTAAAAGGGTTCAAAAAATTGTTAGAAATGCTAATGGATTTGATTTAAAATTACTGGAGCGATACAATGGAAATGAGCTAAAGGATTCGATTAAGGAGGTTGAAGCGCTAGTTGTAAGAAGTGACAAAGTCCCCGGAGAAGTCATAAAATCTGCAAAAAAACTACGAATAGTGGTTCGTGCCGGGGCAGGTTACGACAACATTGATATTGAAAGTGCTTCCAGGAACAAGGTAGTCGTGATGAATACTCCGGGTCAAAATTCCAATGGAGTGGCCGAGTTGGCTTTTGGTCTGATGCTCGGATTAATTCGAAGAAAATACCTGGGTGGTCCTGGTTCTGAGCTAAAAGGGAAAAGCATTGGACTTCATGGTTTTGGACATATAGGAAAATGCATGGCTCAAATAGCTAAAGGGTTCAATATGAAAGTTTATGCTTATGATCCTTATGTTTCTGGAAACGTGATGAAGGGTTTTGAGGTCAAAGAATGTAAATCAGCAGAAGAACTATACAAAAAAGTCAATTTTGTCTCGTTGAATATTCCAGTCAATGAGGAAACAGAAAGGAGTATTAATTATAAGCTGCTTTCCAAAATGAAAAAACGTGCTGTGCTAGTGAATACAGCCAGAAAGGACTTAATCGATGAAAAAGGCTTGATGCGTGTTATGAAGGAACGTGAAGAGTTCATGTATGCCTCTGATATTGCACCGAAATGGAAAGTGGAGCTTGAGGAGAAATTCCCAATGCGAACACTTTTTACTTCTAAGAAGATGGGTGCTCAAACAGTTGAAGCCAATATGAATTCAGTGGTTGCCGCAGTGAATCAAATTATCAATTTTTTTGAGAAAGGAGACACTACATTCCAGGTGAACAACTAGACGTCTATTTAAGTGTAAAACATCGCTATCAGAACACTAACAACAAGAAGTATGGCAAATAAAATATTGATTTTGGTTGCCAATCCTCGTGAACCAATTTTGCTCCCAATCGCAGATCCAACCCAGGCCAAGGTGAGATCAAAAAGTAATGTCAAAGCGAGCGCCCACACCATAACGGTTATAAAACTTTGAGAGTAAGAATCTCCTGTTTTTGTAAACTGTGAGATTGTCGCAATAATGGAAAAATAGGCTTTTGGATTTAAGAGAGACAAAGGAATTCCTTGAAAAAATCCAAGGTGTTTTGAACTCTCAGATTCGAGAGAAGAAGCCGTGGCTATCTTATAGGCCAAATAAAAAATATAAAAGAGGCTAATCCATTTAAACGCCAGGTGAACAGACGGGTATTGGCTGAATAATACACCTAGTCCAAATGCCACCATAAGAAATATCAGGAATAGCCCAGCCAATATGCCAAAAATATACCCGATGGTCCTTCTGAAACCAAAAGCAGCACCACTTGCCGCAATGCTTAATGTGGCAGGGCCAGGGGTTCCGTAGAGTGCAGCGACAAAAAGAAGGAATGTAAAAAATGGTTCTACAATCACCGGAAGAAAGATAATGAAGTCCTAAAGAATCACTCCCGAAGGACTATTGATTTATTTAATCCTACGATCTTCTTCTTTGATTGGTAGATCATTAATGCTGGCGAATCTCTTTTTCATCAATCCATTCTCATCAAACTCCCAGTTTTCGTTCCCATAGGCACGAAACCAGTTGCCAGCTTCGTCATGATATTCATATTCGAATCGAACGGCTATTCGATTGTCTCGATAGGTCCAAAGTTCCTTTTTGAGTCTGTAATCAAGTTCTTTATTCCATTTATCTGTGAGGAAAGCCCTCACTTCTTCTCGTCCATTAATGAATTGATCTCGATTTCTCCATTCTGTATCAATCGTGTATGCCATCGATACCTTCTCAGGATCTTTTGTGTTCCAGGCGTCTTCAGCCATTTGAACTTTTTGGGTGGCAGTATCAAAATCGAAAGGAGGGAAGGGAGGTTTTTGTTCCATTGTTTTTATCCGTTATCGTTGGTTTTGCCTTTCTTACTAAGCTAGATAAACAACAACTAATGGTTAACGATTCAATGTCGCCGAGACATCAATCAGGCACAACTTAAATCAATTGGAAAATATCTTTTCAGCTATAAGAGATAGTGGAGGGTAGCTGTTTCTGCTTTAGATAGTCCCTTTACCTTTCTGTTACTAATTGCATCATTCCATTTGCTTCTAAATGCCCCATCAACCCAATCAGTTAAAACTGTAGGGTGAATGTATGAGGACTTGCAAACGGTTGGCGTGTTACCAAGATCGGAAGAAACTGTTTTTACCACTTCATTAGAAACTCTCTTTCTAGCTGTGAGTGTGTCCGGATCCAGTTGTTCGGAGAGGCGAAAGGCAGCTTTGGAAGTAGCAGCCCATGTTCGAAAATCCTTGGCGGTAACTTTACCGAATTTAGAAGTAATACTATCCAGATAATCGTTGATATGGTGTGATTTAATATCGAAATCCCTCCCGTTTCTATCTTCATATCTGAACAGATCCTGCGTCTTTTTTCTTCCTCCAACTGCTCCTGAAGCATCTATAAGCATGGCAAGATCATCTTCCCAAATTCTTCTTTTCCAAATCTTGCCAGACTTGCCGGTAAATTCGAAGATGGCGTCCAATTTTCCTTCCGCATTTTTGGACCGGTCAATTCGCATGTGTCCCTCCTTGATGGTTGTTAATCCATAAGACTTGTTCTTTTTCGCATATTCATCGTTGCCAACACGAAAGTGATAGAGGTCGATGAGCTTCACCACCAGTGCGACGACTTTTTCTTTTGGCATCCCATTTAGTTGGAGGTCTAAATCAACCCTCTTTCGGATGGAAGGTAATACTTTGGCAAATCCAGTCATGTTACCAAACTTTTCAGCCGCTCGGGCGGCCGTCCATTCCTCGTGATATCGATATTGCAAACGCCCTTTTGCATCAACTCCTGTTGCTTGCAGATTTGCTTTTGCATCCTTACAAATCCAAACATCTTCCCAGGCGGGCGGTAACACCAATTTGTTGCAACGTTCTATTACTTTTTCGTTGGTGATAAGTTTACCATCTGGATCGTAATAATCCCAGATAAGGACTTTCTTTTTGTTCTTTACAATTTCTCTTTTCTTTCGTGATATTCCCTGGGCACCCATATGACGATAGTTTAGGTCACAATTTTAGGCAGTGGCGGATCAGGAGAATTTGGTAAAACATGCATGCGTGGTTGACGACTCGTCACCATCACTGCTTGAACTAAAATTAGCTAAAAAGAGAATAGAATGTGATGGTGATTAAGAATTTTAAGACAACGACAATTTCAAATGAACATTCACTTGTCAGCCTCGTTGATCTTCACAAACTTATTGGCGCAAGGTTCAATGCATGGGAGATAAACGATCAGTTCGTTTTGTTCATTGAGCTCATAGGTGTATTCCGCTTGATCTTCACCAAATTTGCAGTCGTAAGGAGCTATAATATTTCGAGTGGTATCGTATTCCCCATTGAATTTGTCATAGAGAATTAATGTGGCAGTACAGAATAAACCTTGATCCACCCATAGGCTACCGTCAGAGAAGAACTGTATTTTGAGGTTGCTATCAACGGGTTT
>JANQST010000527.1 GCA_028279155.1 Cyclobacteriaceae bacterium | reverse complement strand
GTGGAACCTGCCTTGCAAATCAATGGTTTAGCCATGCGGAACCACAGGGGGGTACGGATTCACATGTTGAAATTGCAACAGGAAATTACGACATCCTGATATTGGCTGAGCAAATTCCTATCCAGGAAGTTTTGCTTGGGAGTCAATTCTGCAATGAAAATGTGATCACTTCCTATCAATCTTTGGACAACTTCTTCGATTTGGCAATTGAGGCAAATGCCAACACCCAGGTCTATCTCATGGAGTTTCACAATGAGATCAATCTTACAAACCCAACTCCTTATGAAGATTGGGTTGCGCTAAATGCAGAAATGCGAACCATATGGGAAATGGTTGCGGACTCAGTAAGTGAAATCAATTCCGGTCGTTCAATTTTAATTGTTCCTGTTGCCGCTGCCTACCAGGCGATGGTTGATAGTGTTCGTGCTGGTGTTTTTCCCGGCATTACCGATTGGCTTGATTTATGGGACTCCAATGATATTGCGGAGGCAACAATCCATCCTACAGAAATGACCTACTACTTATCTGCCTGTGTCCATTTTGCTACCATTTTTGAGCAAAGTCCGGTCGGGCTGACCAATGAAACATTTGCAGCAGCGGGCTGGCAATTTGATCCACCTACACCTGAGCAGGCGCAAATGATGCAGGAAATAGCCTGGGCTGTGGTTAGTAATGATGATCGAGCGATTCGTGAAATAGTATTGAGTACAGAGAACTATGAGGATGATAGGATTACGATCTACCCTAATCCAATCGAAAATGATTTCATTATCAGAGTATCTTCAGGAAGCTTGCAAAATGCCATTCTCAAGATCTTTGACCCGGCTGGCAACTTGATTATTCAACATACAAACCTCAATGGGAATCAACTCAAAATGAGTCGTTCCAATTTAGCAGGCGGAATCTATTTCTACGATTTGGTAGATAAGAATAAAGGACAATTTTCTGGTAGGTTTATTGTTCGATAGGATTTCTGAAATTGTGGAAAAACTGTGAATCAATCATAGTGCCGTTATGACCTTTTCTTAGGAATATTACCTCCAGGTTCACAAGGATCATAAAACCTCAAATCCTGGATGTCAAACTCAAAATTTCTTGAAGAGATTGCAGATCACCTGCTGGAAAAATATACTGATCAACTAGGTCAGTGCACAGTCATTTTTCCAAATAGGAGGGCAGGACTTTTCCTAAAGAAGCATCTTTCGCAGAGAATCGACAAGCCAGTCTGGTCTCCCCAGGTCAAAAGCCTTGAAGATTTTCTGCTTATGTATTCCAAAGTAAAAAAGACGGATACACTTTCTCTGGTTTTTGAACTTTTCGAAGCCTTTAAAGCCAACAATCCTGTTTCTGAGGGATTTGAATCCTTTTATTTCTGGGGAGAAATGTTGCTTCGTGATTTTGAAGAAGTGGACCACTACCTGGTCAATCCAAAGCAGCTGTTTCATCACATTAAGAGTGATCGACAAATAGCTGAAGACTTCTACTTTTTGGATCCCGAACAAGAGAAGATCATTCAGCGTTTTTGGCAAGAGTTTTTCCCGACAGCCTCCAAATCGCAGGAGCAATTCATGGAGACCTGGCGAATTCTTTCACCGGTTTATGAAGCATTTAAAGAACGATTGGAAAAATCTGAAATTGGATATACTTCCATGATCTATCGTCAGCTGGTAGAATCGCTTGGTTCAGATAAATTGGATGTCGATGGCCCGATTGTTTTTGCTGGATTCAATGCGCTGACGCCAGCCGAAGAGCAATTGATTAAACATTTCGTGGTTGAACACCAAGCAGAGGTACTTTGGGATATTGATGAATATTACCTCGATGATGAAAAACAGGAGGCTGGAAGTTTTTTACGTAAATATCGAAATGATACGGTATTTGGAAAGACTTTTCAGAAAGAACTGCCACAGAAGATTCGTGCCAGCAAAGGTGTGAACGTTACGGGAGTTTCCCTGGAGGTTGGTCAGGCAAAAGCTATTGGCGAAAAAGTCAGGGAACTGGTAAGTTCGGGAGAAGCCAAACCTGAAGAAATTGTCATTGTCTTGCCTCAGGATTACATGTTGTTTCCGGTGCTCAATGCGATTACTCCTGAAGTTGAAAAGCTAAATGTGACAATGGGATATCCGCTCAAGGAAACGCCATTGTTTGGCTTGCTGGAAGCAGCTCTTGAGACCCAGGAACACAAGCACCTTACTCCTGAAAACTGGATTACCTTCTACCATAAACCGGTCATTGGTGTTCTGAGCCATCCGTATCTCTATGAACAAAATGGGGAAAAACTTGAAAAGTTCATTGGGTTCATTAAAAGGAACAACCAGGTCAGGGTTTTGCAGCAAGATATTCAGGAGCTTGGATCTGTAGCACTTAATTCAATTTTCAGACCACTAAAAGAAAAAGAGACTTTTGCAGCTTACTTGAAACAAATCGTTGATACCCTTGCTGAAGAAACGGTTGAACGTTTCGGATTGGAACGTGAATTTCTATATCACTTCAAGCAAATGCTGTTCCGACTTGACGAAATCTTGAGTAAGCAGATCATCCAGGTAGAACTTAAGACATTCAAAAGTCTTTTTAGAAAAGCTGCACGTTCGGTAAAAATTCCGTTTAGTGGGGAGCCAGTGGAAGGACTCCAGGTAATGGGAGTTTTGGAAACTCGAAGCCTGGATTTCAAGCACGTGTTTATGCTAAACATGAATGAGGATATTTTTCCCGCTACGCAAAGGCAAGGCTCATTCATTCCGTATCGAATACGAAAGGCATTTGAACTGCCAACTTTTGAGGTTCAGGATTCAATCTATGCATATCTTTTTTATCGATTGTTTCAGCGGGCGGAGCAGCTGTCATTTTACTACAACATGTTTGCCGATTTCGGGTTGAGTGGAGAAGTGAGCCGGTTCATTCGTCAAGTGGAGCGCGAAAGTGGGCTCACCATTCATCGTCACCGGTTGAGCAACCCGGTATTGGTACGCGAGCATGAACCTATCAGTATTGAAAAAACGGATGACATTATAGCCCGTCTGCGAATGTACACGGATAAGGGCGAGAAAAAGCTGTCACCTTCAGCATTGAATGTCTACCTGGAATGCAGGCTGCAATTCTACTTCAAGTACGTGATGCGTTTATTCACTCCGGATGAATTGAGCGATGAACTCTCACCTAGGGATTTTGGAAATGTATTGCATAAGGTGATGGAGTTGCTGTACGAGGATGTGACCAGGGATAAACCTGACCGTATGGTTGAGAAGAATGATTTCTTTCGGCTAAAAAACTCTGTGAGTGGGGCGATTGAAAAATCCTTTCGAAAGCATTTTCGACTGAAGGATAAGCAACGTTTTGAAGTAAAGGGAAGGAATGTAGTGATGTCTGAAATTATTCAACGATTTGTTGACAAGACGCTTGAGTTAGATGAAGCATACGCTCCTTTTCAGATTCGTAGTTTGGAAAATGATAAGGACGGAAACTATGATCGGTTTTTATCCATTAAACCCGATGATCAGGAATTTAAAATTCACTTAAAAGGAATAATAGATAGAGTAGACCGTAAGGATGGATTGGTTCGCGTCATTGACTACAAAAGCGGTCGGGATAAGACAGAAATTGAGAGTGTTCAGAAAGTGTTTGATCGTACCTCCAGCTATTATCGACTGCCGAGGAATAAAGCAGGCTTTCAAACCTTGTATTATGCCTGGCTGTATGGTGCTAAACATGGCATAGAGGAGCCAATTGTGCCTGGGATTCTGAATATCCAGGAGCTTTTTACGCCAGATTTTGATGAGCGTTTAAAGATAAAAGGACAGCCCATTGCTGATGCTCGGGAACATCTGGACGAATTCGAGCAACGATTCTCTTCATTGCTAAGTGAAATATATGGAATGGAGCAACCCTTTGATCAAACAGACGATGAGGGAAAGTGTCAGTGGTGCGATTTCAAAGGGATATGTGGAAGATAGATTTGAAAATGTACAATTATCACTCATTTTATCCTTTGCTTGAATTGTAATCACCTCAAATGGTTAATTAAGTTACCTTTAGATTTTTAACATTCGACTCATGAAGAAAAACCTAACACTGTTATCATTTACCTTGCTATTTGTTGCCATTCAGGCACAAGACAAATCAAAGCTTTCATTGGAACGAATTTTTTCGTCTAATGAGTTTCGAAGTGATTCGGCTCCCCAGCTTGAATGGTTTGACGGTGGCCAATCCTATACTACATTAGAGCCATCCATTGAATATGAAGATCGATTGGATCTTGTAAGCAATCAGCCAGGAAAAGGAAGTACAATTTTGATTCGAGCGGCTGACTTAATTCCAGAAGGTGAAGACATTCCGCTTCAAATAGAAGGTTATACCTGGTCCGGTGACAAATCCAAAGTATTGATTTACACCAATTCGGTTCGTGTTTGGCGACTGAATACCAAGGGAGATTATTGGGTATACGATGTAGCAACAAAAAAATTGGAGAAGCTGGGAGGTACTGATGCCAAACCATCAACATTAATGTTTGCGAAGTTTTCTCCTAATGGTGAGTCGGTAGGGTACGTAAGAGAACACAATGTATATGTAGAGAATTTGGGTGATCATTCGATTACTGCATTAACCACAAATGGAACGGATAAAATCATCAACGGGACCTTTGATTGGGCATATGAAGAAGAATTTAGATGCAGAGATGGGTTCAGGTGGAGTCCGGATGGCACCAAAATCGCCTATTGGCAGATCGATGCTTCTTCGATTCGGAATTTCCTGATGATCAACACAACAGATTCTATTTACTCCTATACCGTTCCTGTCCAGTATCCAAAAGCGGGCGAAAAACCTTCGGTTGCCAAGATTGGGGTAGTTGACGTGACCGGGGGAGAAACCACCTGGATGAAATTCCCTGGAGATCCATCCAATAATTACTTGCCTCGAATGATCTGGTCCCCGGACTCAAAATCTTTGTTGGTTCAACACTTGAATCGACCTCAAAACTTGAACAGAGTGACGGAATGCAATATTTCCACTGGTGAAACCAACATTGTTTATCAAGATGAGGAAACAGCCTGGCTGGATGTGGTTAATGATTTTCAATACCTGAATGACGGGAAGTCCTTTACCTGGGTAACTCAAAAAAGTGGATGGAAGGCAGCCTATGTTATAACCGCAGGGAAAGAAAAGCAAATAAGTCCTGAAGGATTGGATATGATGAGCATCTCGCTTTTGAGTGAAGATTCGGATTGGTTGTATTACATAGCTTCTCCGGAAGATGCTACGCAACGTTACCTATACCGAGTGAGAATGAGTGGTAAAGGTAAAGCTCAGCGAGTCACACCAGAAGATCAACCAGGTTGGCACAATTACCAGGTAGCTCCAAACGGGGAGTACGCTGTTCATTCTTATTCAACAGCTACAGCGCCATGGGTTCATGAAATGGTGTCACTTCCTGATCATAAAGTACTTCAGACATTGGTGACGAACGACAACTTGCGGAAATCCTTGGAGACCATCGATCGGCCAAAAGTTGAATTTTTTAATGTAAAAGCCTCCGATGGAACACCTTTGGAATGCTGGATGATGAAACCAATGGACTTTGATCCCAACAAGAAATACCCTGTCCTTTTTTATGTCTACGGGGAGCCAGCGGGGCAAACTGTTGTTGATCGATGGGGAGGAAATAGGTACTTATGGCATAGCATGTTAACAGAACAAGGATACATCGTCATGAGCGTAGAAAATAGGGGAACACCAGGGCCAAAAGGAAGAGAGTGGAGAAAAAGTGTTTACGGTCAAATTGGTGTTCAATCTTCGAAAGATCAATCGGATGGAGCAAAAGCTATTATCGGGAAATTTGACTTTGTGGATGAAGAACGGATCGGTATCTGGGGCTGGAGTGGAGGAGGTGCAATGACGCTTAATATGATGTTCCGTTATCCTGAAATTTACAAGACCGGAATGTCGGTGGCACCTGTCACCAATCAGTTGTTATATGATAACATCTACCAGGAAAGATATTCTGGAGTGCCTCAATTGATGCCAGAAAGCTACGAAAAAGGATCTCCAGTAAACTTTGCTCAGAACCTTGAAGGTAACCTGCTGCTTGTCCATGGAACGGGTGATGATAACGTTCATTATCAGCACACGGAACAACTGGTTAATAAACTCATTGAACACAACAAGATATTCTCTATGATGTCGTATCCAAACAGGACTCACGGAATACGCGAAGGTGAGAATACCTCAAGACATCTACAGGAAATTCTGACAAGGTATCTAAACGACAATTTGCCGGCAGGGGGAAGGGAATGGAAATTGGAAGGGAAGGATTAAAGAATGATTATTGTTATATCCAAATGGTCCAAAGATCTACAAAAGGGAGAACGATAGTTAGTACTGCCAAGACTGAAGAAATTATAATCAGTTTTATAGGCTCTTTTCGGAATTTGGAAATATGTGAAATAATTAGGGCAACCACTCCAAAAATAGCTAGGTCAAAGTACAAAATGGCTTTAAGTCCATAGAGAGCTTGAGTTTTTCCATCTGAATATTGGAACTCGATTCCCAGTCGATAATGGCTATCAATTATCCAGACAAGACCCAACAGACTAATTAATATCGAAAGGTGAACTAGTTTGAACCTCATATTATTAAGATCAACGAAATCATATTAACAAGTGTTAAAGAACCATACGAGACAGCTCAGAAATTTAGATTTATTAATTCCCAGTTTTGATTAATTTCAGTGTTAGAACCTAACACTGCATGTCCAAGAAAAAATTCTTCAAAAAAATAATGGTGGCAAACCGCGGAGAAATTGCCATCAGAGTATTACGAGCCATCTCCGAACTTCACATTCGTTCAGTTGCGATTTATACGCACGAAGATCGTTATTCACTTCATCGCTACAAGGCGGATGAAGCCTACCAGATTGGTGCCGATACCGAACCACTAAAACCTTACCTGGATATCGAGGAGATTATTGCTGTTGCCAAGGAAAATGAGGTAGAAGCCATTCATCCGGGCTATGGTTTTCTTTCTGAGAATGTACAATTTGTCAAGCGATGCATTGAAGAGGGCATTGTATTCATTGGCCCTCAACCAGAAGTCATGTCCCAGCTTGGGGATAAAGTTAAAGCAAAGGAGGTTGCTCGGGCTGCTGGGGTTCCTGTAATAGAGGACAATAATCAACAGTTGACAGATGAAAAGACCGCCATTGAAGAGGCAAAGAGAATTGGTTATCCGGTTATCATAAAAGCCTCTGCTGGTGGGGGTGGACGTGGAATGCGTGTTGTTAGGGACCAGGAATCACTAATAAAATCGTACAATGAAGCGAAGTCTGAAGCTGGTAAGGCGTTTGGTGATGATACAATTTTTCTTGAAAAATATGTTGAAAACCCAAAGCACATTGAGGTTCAGATTTTAGCAGACAATTTCGGAAACATTGTTCACCTTTTTGAACGGGATTGTTCCGTCCAGCGTCGATTTCAAAAAGTAGTAGAAGTAGCACCGAGCTTTGGTCTTAAAGAATCGACAAGAAATCTTTTGTACGAGTATGCCTTAAAGATTGCCAATTATGTCAACTACAACAATGCCGGAACAGTTGAATTTTTGGTAGATCCTAATGAAGATATCTATTTCATTGAAGTAAATCCAAGGGTACAAGTTGAGCATACGATAACAGAAGAAATTACCGATATTGACATAGTTAGATCTCAGATTCTAATTGCTGCACAATATGAACTGGCAGACCCGCAGATATTTATTCCTTCACAAGAAGATATCACTATCCGCGGATGTGCAATTCAATGTAGAGTAACTACTGAAGACCCTGAAAATGGATTCAAACCTGATTATGGTACCATCATAGCGTATCGGAGTGCAGGTGGGTTTGGCATTCGATTGGATGCTGGGAATGTCTACAATGGAGTGACAATTTCACCTTTTTTCGATTCGCTTTTGGTTAAAGTGACAGCAAAAGGAAGAACGCTTAAAG
>JANQST010000011.1 GCA_028279155.1 Cyclobacteriaceae bacterium | reverse complement strand
AGTACGAGATGTTACTGAAGGGTGTGCAGAGCTAGGGATTGAACATCTGACACTCTATGCATTTTCTACTGAGAATTGGGAAAGACCAAAGCACGAGGTTGACGGGCTTATGACATTGCTGGTAAATACAATCAAAGATGAAATCCCAACATTAGTGGAAAACAACATAAGATTGTCATCCATTGGGAATCGCGATGATTTGCCATCAAAAGCGAGGAAGAGTTTAGAAGAGGCAATACTATTGACGGAAGAACACACTGGGATGGAGTTGGTCTTAGCGCTGAATTATAGTGGAAGATGGGACATATTGAATGCGATTGAGGGAATGATAAAAAGTGGTGAATCAGAAGTCAGTACCAAGAACTTTGAAAAATATTTATCCACTTCAAACATTCCCGATCCTGAACTTTTAATAAGGACCAGTGGCGAGATGAGAATTAGCAATTTCTTGCTCTGGCAAATGGCTTATACAGAATTATTTTTTACCGATATTCTGTGGCCTGATTTTAGAAAGAAGAATTTACATGAAGCAATCAATTCATATCAAAGAAGAGAGCGACGATTTGGTAAAACAAGTGAACAGTTGAAAATAAAGGCATGAGGAAATTTGTATTTATCATCGCAGTTTTAGTAGGGTTTGAGTCCATCGGGCAAATCGTCTTTGGAAGAAACAATCAGAACAATAACTCCAATGTTTCAATCAACTATTCGAGCCCAAAAGAATACGAGATAGCAGACATCGAAGTGAAGGGTGTTCAGTTCTTGGATAATAATGCGCTTATTTCATTGTCAGGCTTAAGAGTTGGTGACAAAATAAAAGTTCCTGGTGACGAAGTTTCGACGGCCATTAAGAAGCTCTGGAAGCAAGGAATCATTGGTAATGCCTCCATCTATGCCTCCAAGCTGGAAGGTGATAAGATATGGTTGGTTATTGAACTATCAGAACGGCCAAGGTTAACGAGGTATACGATTGAGGGAGTCAACAAAACGCAAAAAGGAGAAATTGAGGATAAAATTGACTTGGTAAGAGGAAAAATCCTGACCGATGTGCTGATCAAAAATACGGAGTTGGCAGTATTCAAATTTATGGAGAGCAAGGGGTTTCTGAATGCCAAGGTGAATGTGGTTCAGCAACAGGACACAATACTCCGAAATAGCGCCTATCTAAAGATCATGGTCGACAAAGGCCAGAAAGTTAAGATCAGGAACATCCAATTTGCTGGCAATGAAAATTTCACGTCTGCCAAGTTGAGAAAGCAACTAAAGAGCACCGGTATGGTACCTAAATTCTCCTTGCCGACAGAAATTATTAAGAAGTTCCCAGCCTTCATTTGGCCGCCGAACCTTGTGAAATTTATTAC
The DNA here is from genome assembly GCA_028279155.1 of Cyclobacteriaceae bacterium. Taxonomy (GTDB): domain Bacteria; phylum Bacteroidota; class Bacteroidia; order Cytophagales; family Cyclobacteriaceae; genus Ekhidna. Next base: position 2,804 of record JANQST010000011.1, on the reverse strand, counting down.
AACTCCGAAGAAAGTAAGTGGAGAAGAAGTTCGTGAATACTTTGCGAAACATGTCAATTTCAATTTCTTTAAGTCATCCAAATATGTGAAATCGGATTATGAAGATGATAAGGACCTCTTAATTGGATTTTACAATTCCAAAGGATACAGAGACGCCAAGGTAATTTCCGATACCATTTACAACACCAACAACAAATTCATGAACATTGATATGACAGTAGATGCTGGTAAGAAGTACTACTTTAGAAATATCGATTGGACAGGAAATTATATTTATTCAGATGAGCAACTTGAGGCAGTACTAGGAATTCAAAATGGTGATGTCTACGATCTTGATCTTGTAAACAAGAAACTGAACTTTAATCCGACAGGGGCTGACATTAGCTCACTCTATATGGACGATGGATATCTTTTCTTCAACATTAACCCTGTTGAGGTTGGTATCTATGAAGATTCTATCGATTTGGAGATGAGAATTTTTGAAGGAGCACAAGCTACAATCGATAAGGTTACGATTAGCGGGAATGAAAAGACAAGCGATCATGTCATATTAAGGCAATTGCGAACAATGCCTGGCGATAAGTTTAGCAGATCTGAATTAATCAGAACTCAGCGAGAACTTTCTCAGCTTGGATATTTTGATCCGGAACAGGTGAATCCTGTTCCAATCCCAGATCCGATTAACGAAACGGTTGACATAGAATGGCAGCTAGTTGAGCGATCTAATGACCAGATTGAGCTTTCAGGAGGTTGGGGTGGAGCCTTTGGTTTTGTTGGAACCTTTGGAGTGACATTTAATAACTTTTCGGCAAAAAACATCTTCAACAAGAGCCAATGGAGAGGGTTACCTGTTGGGGATGGGCAAAGCCTTTCTGTAAGATTCCAGGCGAATGGAAGACAATTCCAGAGTTATTCGTTCTCCTTTGTTGAGCCATGGCTCGGAGGAAGGAAACCAAATTCATTTGGGGTTAGCTACAGCAAATCGATTCAGCGTCAGATTGACAGATTTACGGATACAACCGTTGGGTCTTTGAAAGTAACAGGAATTTCGCTCTCGCTGGGAAGGCGTGTTCGATGGCCGGATGATTTCTTTACCGTAAGTAATTCCATCTCTTATCAACGATACGACCTATTCCAGTTTGGTACAAGAGCACTTGGATTCCAAACTGGAGATGCTAATAGTTTTACATTCAATACCACAATAGCAAGAAACTCAGTCGATCAGCCGATGTACCCACGAAGCGGGTCATCTATCTCGCTGAGTGCTTCATTCACTCCACCATTCTCGCTGCTGGGTCGTGATGTAAGCGGAGAAGATGTTGACAATTCGGAGAAATTCAAATGGCTTGAGTATCACAAGTGGAATTTTGATAGTAAATATTACATGACTATTGTAGGGAAATTGGTTCTTGCAACAAGAGCCCACTTTGGCTATATAGGTTCGTATGACAGGGATGTAGGTGTTGGTCCATTTGAAAGATTCCAGCTTGGTGGTGATGGATTGACAGGCCAGAATTTCCTACTTGGAACCGATGTGGTTGGACTTAGAGGCTACGCCAACAACTCAATTACACCAATTGATTTAGAAAACAATATCGAAGGAGGCACTATTTTCAATAAGTATGTGATGGAACTTAGATATCCGCTATCTCTGGCTCCCACAGCTACCATATACGGCCAGGTTTTCTTCGAAGGAGGTAATAACTGGGATGATTTTGCAAAATTCAATCCATATGACATAAAAAAATCTGTTGGTGCGGGCCTTAGAATCTTCATGCCAGCGTTTGGTCTTATGGGAATTGACTGGGCATACGGATTTGATAGGATTCCTGGGGCACTTGATAATTCTGGGCCACAATTCCATTTCTCTATTGGCCAACAAATTAGATAGTATGAAAAAGTCATTCATCCTCCTGTTTTCATTATTATATGTTACTGTTACATTTGCGCAAAAATTTGGCTATGTGGATACCCAGTATATTTTGAGCAAAATGCCAGAATATAAGGAAGCACAAGCTGAAATTGAAAAATTAGCGAAGGGATGGGAAGTGGAGATTCAAGAATTGTATTCTGAGGTTGAGGGGATGGAGGTGGCCTTAAAGGCCGAAGAGGTTTTGTTAACGCAAGACATGAGGGAGGATAGAATTGCTGAGATTGATAGAAAGTGGAAAGAGGTGAAAGAATACCAGCAGCAGATTTTTGGATTTGACGGTCTTTATTTTCTTAAAAAGAAAGAGTTGGTTAAACCGGTGCAAGATGAAGTATTTGATGCCGTAGAAAGAGTTGCCAAGAATAACCGACTCCAAATTGTTTTTGATAAATCGGGAGATCTGGTTATGATTTATACTGATCCCATCCATGATTATACAGATTTCGTGCTTGAAGATCTGGGATTGGTAGAAAATCAGACGGCTGGAAACAACTGAGCACAATATTTGAAGAGAAACACTTAAACCTTAAATAAAAAGGACCAGAAAGGTCGAAAAAATTAATTTTAGAAATCATGAAATCGAGAATTTTACTTAGTGCAGCGCTTTTAATTACAGGCCTCGGACTGATGGCGCAACTGAAAATAGGATATACAAATGCAGATTACATTTTGAGCTTAATGCCAGAAGCCAAACAAATTGATAGTGACTATACTGCATATGAAAATCAATTGCAAAATCAGCTAAAATCTAAATACGAGGAGTTCCAGGTAAAAGCGGCAGATTATCAGCAAAACGCGGAAGGAATGATTGATGCTGTAAGAGCTGATAAAGAGCAAGAGCTTCAAAATATGCAGCAGGAGATTCAATCTTTTG
>JANQST010000551.1 GCA_028279155.1 Cyclobacteriaceae bacterium | reverse complement strand
AACAGCTGGGTTCTTTCCGGACAAAAGACAGAATCCGGGCATGTAATCCTTGCAAATGATCCACATATTCTTTTCTCTCAACCATCCGTTTGGTATGAGGCTCACATGGTAACACCAGAAACAGAATACTATGGATATTTTATAGCGGGAAGCCCATTCCCTCCCATGCTTCATACTCCTGAATTTTCCAACGGGCTTACGATGTTTGAAAATGATGACATAGACTTTTTCGTCGAAGAAATTCATCCTGAAGATTCAAATACCTATCGCTACAAAAAGGATTGGTTAGAAATGACGAGTCGTACTGAAACCATCAAAGTAAAAGACGCTGATGACGTCAGCCTTGTAGTTCGATCAACAAAACACGGACCTGTTGTTTCGGATGTCTTGAGAGATGAACCATTAGATGAAGTAGTTTCTATGTTCTGGGTAACAACCAATTTTGAAAATCAATTACTTGAAACCCTACATCAATTCACAATGACTTCTTCCTTAGAAGATTTCGAAAAATCAGCCGCTCAGATCCACGGCCCAGGTCTCAATATTATGTATGGGGACAAAGACGGAAACATTGCCTGGTGGGCTTCAGGAAAATTGATTCAAAGGCGAAATGAACGAAGTAGCAAACAATTCTACAATGGATCATCAGGGCTGGACGATCCTATAAACTACTATCCCTTCGAAAAAAACCCTCACAGCATCAATCCTCCCGAAGGTTTTGTTCTAACTGCAAATAATCAACCCGATACAGTAGACGGGATCGTTTACTCTGGATATTACCTACCTGACGACAGAGCTGAACGAATCAACCAACTCATAGAAAGCAAAGAAAAATTCAACGTAGAAGATGTCAAATCCATGCAGTTGGACACACAGTCCAAGACTTTCGAGAATATCAAAGGAATTCTTCTTTTCGCTATTAAAGATACAGAACGAGCCAAGCTTTTAAGAGAATTGATCAAATGGGATTGCACCTTTGACAAGAATGATTTTCGTCCGGTGATCTATCAAAAATGGATGTATGAAATACTGGAAAAAGCAATGCTAGACGAACTTGGCGATGATCTGTGGGAGTCCTATAAAAATACTCATACCTATAAGGTTGCCATAGAACATCTAATCAAAAGCGAAAACTCAAAGTGGTGGGACAACATCAACACTGAGGAAAAAGAAGATCGAAATACGATTATCAGGCAGAGCTTTGAAAAAACGATTGAAGATCTATCTAAATATTGGGGCGTAGATTACAATGATTGGAAATGGGGAAAATCTCATACACTCACCCATAATCATGCAATGGGAACTGCATTGAACTTTTTAAATGTAGGATCTTTTGAAGTTTCTTCAGGCAATGAAGTAATCAATAACCTCGGTTTTACCTATTCGGGTGAAAAAATTCTTGACGTTACGTATGGACCTTCCACCCGTCGGGTCATTGATTTTTCAGATGTAAGGAACAATAGTTGGAGTATTATTCCCACCGGGCAGTCCGGTAATTATTTTAGTCCGCATTATGCAGATCAGGCTGAACTATATATCAATGGTGAATTTCGTAAGATGATGATGAATCAAACAGAGATTCAGGAATCTGAAAATAAATTGGTATTCACACCAAACAAGTGAACCACACTATAAGTTGGCTTGTTACCTTTGCAGCCTAAAATCTATCAAAAATGGACAACAGAAGATATTTACCTTTAGTGGTTGCAGGATTTGCGATTGTAATCATCCTAGGAGCAGTAGGCGGACGAATTTTTTATAAAATTGGTGCCACTGAAAGAGCTGTATTATTTAGAACAATAAGTGGTACACTTGAAAAAGAGAATGTGATTCTACCCGGATGGAATGTTAAAGCACCCTGGAACGAAGTTTACAAATATGACGTAGCAGAAAAAAACATCGAAGAAACGTTAGATGTTTTGGTCAAGAATGGACTTAAAATCAGTGTTGATGTTACTGTTCGATTTCATCCAAAATATGCCAAAATCGGAACGATTCAAGAAAATTTCAGAGGTGACTACATAAACATTCTTGTAATACCGGAAATCAGATCGACGGTTAGGCAGGTAATGGGTAGGTATACTGCAGAAGAAATTTACTCGACAAAGCGACCTGATGTTGAGGCCGCAATTGAAAAAGAAACCAGGGAAGTATTGGGTGCTGATGGAAATGAAGTGGAAATGAAAAGCCTACTTATCCGATCGATCAAACTTCCGGATCAAATAAAGAATGCGATTGAAAACAAACTGCAGCAAGAACAAGAAGCTTTGGCCTATCAATTTAGGCTTGATAAAGAAAAAAGTGAAGCAGAGCGAAAGCGAATTGCAGCAGAGGGTGAAGCGGTAGCCAACAAGATCATCAACAGCAGTTTAACAAAAGAGCTCTTGAGGATGAGAGGAATTGAGGCAACGCAACAACTTGCCAACTCTCCCAACTCCAAAGTCATTGTCATTGGTGGTGGGGACGACGGATTGCCCTTAATTTTGAATGGAAATTGATCCCAAATCGCTATAAAATTGATAATTTCGTAGAATTCTTGAAAATCTTAAACCCCATCAAAAAAAATGTCTAATACTGCACAAATTACTGTCGACGGAAACACCTATGACCTCCCGCTAACCGAAGGTTCCGAGCAAGAAAAAGCTATTGATATTGGTGCTTTTCGGGCTCAGTCCGGAGTTATTACGCTGGATAGAGGTTTCAAAAACACAGGCTCGTGCGAAAGTGGTATTACATTTTTGGATGGTGAAAAAGGTATCCTAAGATATAGAGGCTACCCAATTGAGCAATTAGCTGACGACTCTACCTTTTTGGAAGTGGCTCACTTGCTTATTTATGGAGAATTGCCTGGTAAAGATGTATTGACAAACTTTGAAAGCGATATTTCCAGACATACACTAGTTAATGAAGATATAAAGAAGATTTTGGATGGTTTTCCGTCGAACGCTCACCCAATGGGTGTTTTATCTTCTCTAATCACGGCACAAACTGCATTCTACCCGCTAAGCCTGGAGCCTAACAGATCTCAAGAAGAGAACGACTTGAGTATCATTCGGCTAATAGCAAAGATGCCAACCTTTGCAGCTTGGGCTTTCAAAAAGAAGATGGGTCATCCAGTAGTGTATCCAAGTAACAAGTTGAACTATTGCGGGAATTTCTTGCAGATGATGTTTGCACTGCCATCTGAGGACTATGAAGTTGATCCAATTGTCGAAAAAGCACTCGATAAACTATTGATCCTACATGCAGACCATGAGCAAAACTGTTCGACTTCTACCGTGCGAATTGTTGGATCAAGCCAGGCAAGCCTTTGGGCTTCTATTTCTGCGGGTGTAAATGCACTTTGGGGACCACTCCACGGAGGCGCAAACCAGGCAGTGATTGAGATGCTGGAAAATATTAAAGCGGATGGTGGCGACACCAAGAAGTGGATGGGTAAAGCAAAAGATAAAGATGATCCGTTCCGCTTAATGGGCTTTGGTCATAGAGTATACAAAAATTTTGATCCAAGAGCCAAGATCATCAAAAAAGCAGCAGATGATGTATTGGATGCGCTAGGTGTTGTAGATCCTATTTTAGATGTTGCGAAAGGTCTTGAAGAAGAAGCCTTGAGCGATCAGTACTTTGTTGACAGAAAGCTATACCCGAATGTGGATTTCTATTCCGGAATCATATACAGAGCGTTGGGTATTCCGACCGAGATGTTCACAGTGATGTTTGCGTTGGGAAGGCTACCAGGTTGGATTGCGCAATGGAAAGAGATGCGAGAAAAAGGCGAACCAATTGGGAGACCAAGGCAAGTTTACACTGGTGCCAATGAGCGTGACTATGTTAGTTTGAGTAAAAGGTAGATTAGCTACTGGATTATATTACGCCCCGGCCATTGGTTGGGGCTTTTTTATTCCCTCGTTTCCTTAACACCAGATACATGAGTAGTCACCGCTTGCCACCTATTCCCTTCCTTTACAAACACATCACTGGCCTTGTATGTTTGGGAGTAAGCTCCGTCAATGTCCTTACCAGTAATTGTTCCAGTACCAAAAACAGTGGCGGTTCCATTAGGATAAATTTCCAATTTCAGTATTTCGAAAATGAAGGAATCATAGCTCGGACCGTATTGAGAGACATATTCCATTTCATCACGTTTCGTGTAGATCGCACCACCATCATCTACCAATTGGTAGGTATCATGCAAAATTTGATCAAGCAAAACTGTATCTTGTTCTTCATAGGCCTTTGCAAACGAAACTATTTTTAGGTTTCTTACCGTTTCATAATCTGCATCTGTAATGGTTGAAGGTTGAGTAGAGGTTTGTTGTTGAGCCGGTGTTTGTGTACTACATGCCACGAAAAGTGCTAAAATTGCCGGTATGAAAAAGGTCTTCATCATGCTTATTTTTTGGTTAAGCTACAAAAAAGCTGGATTAATCAAATAAGAAAACGGGATGCCTGATATTTAGTTAAAATTGAGACATGGAATTAAGTGAGTTGAAAGAAAAAGCAAAGTCTGTAGCAATGAATGCATATGCCCCATACAGTTCATTTCGTGTGGGAAGTGCAATCCTCACCAAATCTGGAAATGTATATGTTGGCTGCAACATGGAAAATACATCCTATGGACTCACCACTTGTGCCGAACGGAACGCAATAGCAAGTGCCATAGCGAATGAAGGTAAGATTGAGCTGGATCAAGTAGTAGTTTATACACCGACCGCTCAGCCAGCCTCACCATGTGGTGTCTGCCGTCAGGTAATTTATGAATTCTGCGGAAGTGATATCAGAATTCACAGCTGCTGTGATACAGATGAAGTGCTTGAAACTACTATCAAACAGCTCCTCCCTGATGCCTTTAACCTGGACGAATTCAAAAAATAAAGGCTCTCAACAAAGAGAGCCCCTATTAGCTGCCTATTCATAGAATAGCCACTACTCCATGATCAGGCGACTTGTTCCTACAATGTTCTTATGATTTTTAAGAACCATCATATAGACACCAGGCGGAATTATCGAAACATCTAGCTTAGCAGTTTTCGATTCAATATCTTCTCTCAAAAGGATTTTCCCATCCATCGTATGGATTGATAGGCTTGTCAAAGTGTTTTCATTCAATTCGATATGAAGGAAATGCTGAGTTGGGTTAGGATATACTGATATTCCAACTTCAGCCGGTGATAAACCTAATGCGGAATTCACAACGGACAATTCCATTACAACATCAGGCGCTGGATTATGATTGCTATCACCTTCCTGGCCGGCAGTTATGGTCACTGTACCAAGCCCGGTCGGTGTAAGCAAGTTTCCTTCCAACGTAGCAGGCCCATCCACCTGAAACCCTACTGCCAACCCACTGGTTGCAGTTGCAGTTAAAGTTATTGGGTCGGACTCTGTCTCAATATCATAACTGTCAACAAGATCAAAGGATATTGTTTGATCAGCTTTGTCAACGGTGAGTAACTCTTGGACATCAGGTGAAGCATTGTAGAGATCATTCCCT
>JANQST010000492.1 GCA_028279155.1 Cyclobacteriaceae bacterium | reverse complement strand
ATAATACCCGTACAGGCCATCGTAAGATTCATTGATGACCTCAAATACTCCGGATGCATATGGGATGATATCCTTGGTTCTTTTGAATTTTTTGACGGTGAACTTGGATCGCCTTTTTACTAATTCGGCGATTCGTACTATTCTTTCCGGCACAGCTTCTGTTACGGGACCCCGAACTTCAACCCAATCGGCCGCTCCCTCAAATCCAAGTGCATCATAGTGCTCAGAATAGTATGGATGGTTGTAGATGGTAGCTTGTGTCGCAAGCTTATCAAAGCCGCCAATAAGCGATCCTTCAAAATCAAGATCAGTAAAACCAAGCGGACCATGCACACCACTTGCTCCAAGCTTGTTCCCCCAATCAGAAAGTGTTTCGAAAAGAAGCCTTGAGACTTCCTTGTCATCGATGAAATCCACCCATCCAAATCGAATCAACGATTTATCTTCAAATTCTTCATTGATTTTTATTCCAGCAATTCTTCCAACAATTTTTCCATCCCTTTTTGCTACCCAGTACTTTGCTTCGGCGTGCTCAAATGCAGGGTTCTTATCTTTCCTTAGTGTACTAAGTTCAAAGTCGACAATTGGAGGGACGTAATTCTTAACACCTTTATACAGTGAAAAAGGGAATTTGATAAATGCTATCAATTCCTTTTTGGAGCTTACTTCCTTAATTTCTAATGGCATCTACAGTAAGTTATTTTGAGAATAGTAATTGAAGGCATCCTCAAAGCCTTTTTTAAGGTCGTAGGCGAATGGTCCGTTAGAGTGTTCCAGGTTTTCTTCATCATGTAAATCCCAGTCCTGTGAGATCTCTTCAAATTTTTCAAGGGTAAGATTAGGTGTTCCTCTCGAGATATAATACCAAATATCGGAAAGCCCAAGTGAAATTTTGGAAATGAAACTAGGAATTCTAATGTTCCGAATTCTTCTATTCAGTACAAGACTAAGCGTATCTCTAAATTCTGTGTGAGAATAGGTGTTTTTATCACTTACATGAATTATCCCCTCTTTACTCCCCATTTCATTCGCTACAATGGACGCAAGATCGGCAGCATGAATCATGCTCATTTTCTGAGATGGACGAGTTAAGGGATAGATGCCCTTATTGGCAGCCTGAAATAATGGTAAAAATGCTTTGTCACCCGCTCCGTATATAGCGGTGGGTCGAAATATGACCGATGGGTATTTAGACTTTGAAATAAGTGTCTCTGCTTTCTTCTTGCTTTCACCATAACAAGAAACCGGATGATTTACGCCAATGGGACCCTGCGCTGTGTATGAAGAAATGTAAACCAGCTTGCCCCTATTACTTAAAAAGCCAACCTCAGAAATGGCATCAACCAACTTACCTGTCAAGTGAGTATTGATATTTGTATAATCTTCCCGATTAATGCTTGTTGTCTTTCCTGCATTGTGAATAAAGAAATCGAATTCACCCACCTCTTGCTTGATTGCCTCTAGTTCGGATGAAATCTCACCATAATTGATTGGACAAATTGTTAGACGCTCGTTTGTTGGGAATTTCGATGTGTCTGCAGTTTTGCGAACCAATGCAGTCACATCAAGGCCTGAGGCCATACATGTTTCAACCAGGTATTTACCTAAAAACCCATTGGCTCCCGTTATTGCAACTCTCACGTTTATGCGACTTTGTCGTGTAATTTTATCTCCAACTCATTAGCTGCTTTAATGATCAGGTCAATGGCTTTATCGATTTGATCAATCGTATGTGAGGCCATCAATGAGAAACGGAATAATGAATCTGCAGGAGCAACAGCAGGAGCAACAACAGGGTTGACAAATACGCCCTCCTCAAAGAGTTTGGCAGTAATCTTATATGTTTTTTCATTGTCCCTGATGT
>JANQST010000510.1 GCA_028279155.1 Cyclobacteriaceae bacterium | reverse complement strand
TTAGAACTAGAATTTAAGATGGCAATAATAAGAGATTCCAGCACGTCTCTGATCAATGTTTGCCTGAAATTCACCAACCTACTACGCCTATGTACCATGTTATAGATTTGCATTTTCAAGGGTTTGATAGTGCTATTGCGGCCTTCCTGATCGAAACATCTGATGGACCGATTTTAATCGAGACGGGACCTTACAGCACTTTCGAAAACCTTTCAGGAGGTCTCGCTCTTCACGGCTACAAAGTTTCAGATATCAAACATGTCCTTCTTTCACATATTCATTTTGATCATGCGGGTGCTGCCTGGGCTTTTGCCAAAGAAGGAGCTTCTGTTTACGTGCATCCATTTGGGGTTGATCATATGCATGATCCATCAAAACTTGTGGCCTCTGCTACAATGATCTATGGAGATGAAATGGATAAGTTATGGGGGAAAATGGAGGGAATCGAAACGGAGAATTTAAATGCTGTAAAACATGAGCAAAAGGTGAAAATTGGTGGCGAAACGTTTGTTGCACTCCATACGCCTGGTCATGCCAAGCATCATATTGCATGGCAATGGGGCGAGATCATATTTACAGGTGATTTAGCAGGCGTAAAAATTAGTGGGGGCCCTGTGGTACCGCCTTGCCCACCACCAGATATCAACCTGGAAGACTGGAACAAATCCATTGACCTGGTACTCAAGAAAAAGCCATCCTCTTTGGTATTGACACATTATGGAGCAGAAAAAGATCCTGAAGGACACATGCGGGAAATGAAGGAAGTGCTTAATAACTGGGCTTTTTGGATGAAAGTAAGATGGGAATCAGGTTATTCCAATGAAGAAATTACTCCACAATTCATGGAGTACACCTCCAATCAACTACGACAAAAGGGGGTTTCTTCTATCGGTATCCAACAATACGAAGCAGCCAACCCTTCCTGGATGAGTGTTGCCGGACTTGTCAGGTACTGGAAAAAGAAGGGTCAGAATTAGATCAGTTGAAACAGGCGTTCAAACATAAACTTCCAGGCTTTTGTTCGGGTTGCAAAATCTGGTGTTTCTACCTCAAATTCCTGCAACATAGAAAGCATTGCCTGACCTGATTTCGCTTCAAAAATTCTGAATTGTACAACACTTGGAGGTGGAGGGTTATCCAACCCATTGTAAGTGTATGTGAATTTTATACCAATAGGTTTGTTAATTTCTACATATTCTCCATAGATCTCGAAGACTACTTTGCCATTTTTTCTCAACTCAATTTGATAAGACCCACCCTCTTCTATCGTGTTTTTGATTCGGCCTGTCGAGAATCCCTCAGGCCCAAACCATTGGGCGATTAGCTCCGGTTTTGTTAACCATTCAAACAAAGCTTCTGGAGCGCATTCAAACATTCGCTCAACGTAAACTTTATTATCACTTCCCATCTTTCTCCTTTTTTATGAGCTTATCCAGCTTATTGAAAGATTCATTCCAAAAGTTGGAATGGTAAGAAATCCATTTCAATGAATTTTTCAAGGCTTCATGATCCAAAGAACAAATAACAAACTTGCCCTCCTTTTTCTTTGCGATAATTCCAGCAGACTCCAGTATTTTGATGTGTTTGCTCAAAGCTTGAAACGACATGGTGAAAGCTTCGGAAAGCTCCAGAATAGTTGAATCTTTTTTGTGAAGCATTTCGACCACTTTTCGTCGACTTTTGTCGGCTAATGCGGAGAAAACCTTATCTGTTTGGTCTGTTTCTGTGGTCATTTATGACAGTTCAAACCCTGCAGCTACCAAATTTAGGTTTTCTGACTGGGGCGGAGAAATAGGGCTGCTGGCTTTGAGCTGAGTTCTAAATTCGTTGAACGCCTCAACTCCCTGCAACTTGTCGAGGGTAGCTTGATCTTCAGCCATATTAATATGAATAAACGTATTACCATCATCCAATGTGAAAGAGGCATATTGCATCCCAGCAATCGGGTTAGACTTCAGTGCATCCATAACTTTCCGAATATTGGCTTTATTCGTTTCAACGTACTCCGGTTTGACGGTGTATTTTACTCGAACTGCTTTCATAATATTCAACCATTTAGTTTAATAACACAATGTTAAGCCAAATGAATTAATCAACCAAATGGTTGAATGATGTTGTTATGAACTAAAGTTTAATTTCCCTTCAGTCCCTGCCAGTTTTCTGCAGCCAGTTTTTCCATGTCTACTTCATTTTGCAACCAGGGAACAATTGTATTAAATGGAGAACCCTCATAATAATCATTAAAAAAAACGTATAGTTTACCATCGTCAATTCTGAATGTCTCCGGATCTACAGGGACCTTTTGATTCATTTTTGCAACGGCAAACGCACAATATCCATCGAACTGAGGTAAGTAATTTACAGGATTGCTTTTGAATGCATTTAAGTTATCCTGACTTACAAAATAGTAGGTCGCATTACCATGTTCAACAGAAAACTGTTTAGTCCCTCTTGCTGCTGTGTTAGTTGTAAAATAGTTGACTACATCGTATCCATTGTTGGCTACATTCTGGTCATTGGTAAATACTTGAGCTTCTGTCGTCATAGCTAAAATCATTGTTAAGATTAAAATTGGAATTGAATTTTGTTTTCTCATGTGCATAAAAATTTGAGTCAAAAGTATTTTCTATTTTTGTTCGATAAATATCGGATAATACTTATTAATTGCTAGATAGTACAAAATGGATGCATTGAGTGATGTATTAGAAAAGATCAGACTTTCAAGTGCCACCTACTTTCAATCGGATTTTCCGGTTCCCTGGGGAATGGATGTGCCAAATGGCCCCTTTGCGCAATTTCACATTGTGACTGATGGAAAATGTTTGTTGAAAACCAGTAATAATTTAATCGAGTTAACTAAAGGTGATCTTGTAGTTTTTCCAAAAGGCACTGCACATTGGCTGGCTGATGCTATTTCCAGCAAGAAAACACCGGGTGCGGAAGTCGTTCAGTCTATTGTATCAGGAGATCCATTTTTTCAAGGAGACCATATATCAACCACACTTGTTTGCGGACACTTTGAGTTTGACGGCACCGTCAAACATGGACTTGTTGATTCTTTGCCAGAACTTATTTATATCACTAGGTCAGAGGTGGAAGAGAAGGACTGGTTGCAAAATGTTGTTAGTCTGGTGATTCAGGAAACAGCAAATGCAAGACAAGGAAATGAGGTCGTGGTGCGGAAGCTTGGTGAAATCCTTTTTATTCATGCCCTTAGAGCCTACATCGAACAAAATGAGATCGACAATGGATTTCTTGCAGCTCTAAAAGATGATCGTATTTCCTCAAGCCTCAAATTGATGCACAATGCTCCAGGAGAGAGTTGGACATTAGAATCATTGGCTCGAGAAGTTGGGATGTCCAGAACGAGTCTTTCAAACAAATTCAGAGATCTTGTTGGGGAGACCCCGATTAATTACCTCACCAATTGGCGGATTCTGACTGCCAAGGAATTGTTGAGAGAAAGTGATTTACCTGTTCGTGAGGTTGCCCATAAGATGGGCTATCAATCTGAGGCTGCCTTTAATCGGGTGTTTAAAGCCCGAGTACAAGTGACTCCATTGAGATTTCGACATACAGAAAGGATCAAAACTCAAGTGTAAGCTGAGCCTCCTCTTTTGGTTCTTCTTCTTTTTTGAAATTAGAAATTCCGGCACCAATGAGCCGAATACCATCATCACTTAAAAGTTGGTAAAGAACGCATTCAAATAC
>JANQST010000450.1 GCA_028279155.1 Cyclobacteriaceae bacterium | reverse complement strand
AAGATTTCATCTTGCCCCCCACATGCTCCGTCATACGTTTGGGAAACGGGTAGCGGACAAACATGGAGTGCATACAGCTCAGGCCATGTTAGGTAATGTATCGGCTAAAGAAGTATGGAACTATACTAAACCCTCTCCGGAAGAAATGGGGGGGATTTCAGAAAACTTATACGACTATTAGGAGCAATATGGAATTCGAACTAATTTCTGGCACATATAAATCATTAGGAAACTTTAGTTGGGAGGAAATTCCAAACTTTGTTGTCATAACTGGGAAGAATGGGAGTGGAAAAACTCAGCTTTTAGAACTCCTTAATTTTCATTTTGGAACAACTCAACGAGAAAAAAATCAACAGAATGCCCAACCAAATAGTGATTTCTACCAAGTCAAAACTCAATCCGATCTTAATGAAATAAAACCAAAAGAGGTGGTGTTCATTCCTTCTGTTTGGAACCTTGGAGACATTGGGCCATCAAACACGCACAATTTTAATCAAGTAATCGCAAATATATTCAGCCAGATTACGGGTTCCAAATCCGAAGAAATTTATCGAGAAATCGCTCAAGTAGTTGAATCAAAAATTGGTAAGTCAAAAAATCTTATAACGCAAAGAGATGTTCAAGAAAACCTACCAATAGATTATTTTGATTACATCAATAAAATTCAGATTCATGAAGGACTAAGTGATGCGTTTAAATCTTATCAAGGAAAATATGCCGAATTAAGAGATGAAGGTAAGAATGACTCTGAGATAAGGAGTGACATTGGAATTCCTCCATGGGAGTTTATTAATGACTTACTTGAAGGTGCAAAATTCCCTTACTATATCGACAAGCCAAAGTCATATATTGGGGATTACCATTTTCAATTAGTCGGCATTAATGATCCCGAATTGAAAATAAACTTCCAAAATTTATCATCTGGTGAAAAAGTTCTTATTTCCTTAAGTATCTGGATGTTCAACTCAAATAGAGAAAAACGTCTTCCAAAAATTCTTCTTCTTGACGAACCGGATGCCCATTTACACCCTTCAGCAATCAAGCAGTTTATTGATGTTGTAGAAAAGAAGCTCGTAAATGAATATAAAGTTCGAGTCATCATCACAACTCACTCTCCTACCACAGTGGCAATGTCTCCTAAGTACTCACTTTATGAAATAGGAACGTCACCAACGTCTATTAAAAAAATAATGATAAAGGAAGAAGGTATTGGTATTCTGACAGAAGGTCTCTTGGTAGTTAAATCAAATTCCAAATTTGTATTGGTAGAGGACAAAAATGACTCATTATTCTATAAATCTATATTTGCTATACTGACAGAATTAGAAAGAGTAAAACCATCAATTCCAATTATCTTCATTCCTGCCTCAAACAAATCCGCTAATATTTCAGGAGGATGCACCGTAGTTAGGAAATGGGTTGAAAAATTCGTGTCTGAAGGAATGGATGATATATTTCAGGGCTTGATGGATTATGATAATGGAACTAACACTAAGGAGGATGTTGATGAAACTCAAAATTTACATGTAGTAAGTCGATATAGCCTCGAAAACTATATTTTAGATCCTATTCTCGTTTTTTCCTCTTGTCTACACGAAAACATCGTTCTTAAAATAGATGGTATTGATTTAAAACAAAGAGATGAGCATAAACTATCAAAACTGCCAAAAAGAAAATTGCAGAAAATTGCAGATCATATTTTCTTGGAGATCGAACCCTTATTAGAACATTTGACTGACGATGAAAAACAGCAAGAAGATATTAGTTTTATTAATCGTAAAAAACTGAAATACCCAAAGTGGTTTCTTAATCGGAAAGGTCACACTTTATTTTCAAAATTTAAACTGAAATATAGAGCAGCAGTAAACTATGATAAATTGATAAATGCATTGAATCGGCAACAATTTATTCCAAAGGACTTAGAAAATACAATAAAGAAATTGCAAAAATAAAGCTCCTAACAAACACTAAAATAGGAGTAATAACTATATATGACAGAACAACAGCTCTTGGAGCTCATACAACAGGGAGAAGGACAACGGCTTGAATTTAAATCGTCCTATGTCAAAGATATCCCTAACGAAATATGTGCTCTTGCTAATGCGGATGGCGGTATATTGCTCATTGGTGTGGCCGATGATGGCACAATAAAAGGGTATGATTATAACAACACCAAAGCCTCCAGTTTACAAAATTCTTTAGATAAAATAGACCCTCCGCTGGCCCTGAACATTGAAAAGGTTTTGGTGAAAGGTAAAATCGTGGTGGCTATCCATTGTCCTGGACCAAAGGGGGAAAAACGAGTGTATACAATCTCAGGAAATATTTATATTCGAAAAGGCCCCAATACCCAAAAGTTAACTTCGACCAATGAAATCACTCAATTGCTTCAGCACGCTAATGCTATCCATTTCGATGAAGCAATAACTTCAAATTTTGAGTACCCAAAACAATTTAGTGAAAGAAATTACGATCAATTTTTAGAGCTATCCGACATTAACAAAAGCGGGCATGACCCTTTAACGATTCTTTCTAATTTAAACTTGGTAACAGAAGATAATACTTTCAAAAATGCAGCGGTATTATTATTTGGAAGAGATCTCCAACGGCTGTTTGATCATGCAAAAATCAGGGTGGTACAGTTCCGGGGAACCAATAAGGTAAACATTCATAATGATCAACCTATCTCGGGTACTGTCTACGAGCAATTTCATAATTGTATTCACTACCTGAAAACCGTTTTGAATACGTCATATATCATAGAGGATGCCGGGCCGCGAAAAGAACTTTTGGAGATTCCGGAAGCTGTACTCAGGGAAGCACTCGTTAACGCGCTGGCCCATCGTTCCTATTACGATAATGGGGCCTGTATCATGGTAGAGATCTATGATGACCGGGTAGAGATCACCAATCCGGGTGGCCTGGTTCCATCCATTAGCCCCGATGAATTTGGCAAACGAAGTGCATCCAGAAACCCCCTATTGTTCAGCATGTTCCAACGAATGCGCTTAGTGGAGCAAGTGGGAAGCGGTATAGAAAGGATGCGGCAAGCTATGACGGATCAAGGGCTACCTGAACCCCAATTTAGCTACGATGGAATGTTTATCGTAAAATTGTTCAGGCCAGTTGAATTTGACAAATGGATTAAGCGTTGGGTTTCAAACTTGAACGAAAACCAAATCCGAATATTGACAAGCATTAACGATGATCCTCGCATTTCCATCGTCCAAATAAGTAAAGATTTGGACATATCTACGACGACGATAGAGAAACATTTAGACAGGCTAAAATCAATGGGTGTCCTTGAAAGAGTGGGTCCGCAAAAAACAGGAAAGTGGCGAATCAATAAGATTAATCCTTAATATAGGGTTGGGTAAAGGGTTGGGTATAAATGAAATCAAATAGTGGGCTTTTTGCGGAAAAATGCGGATGGGTTGGGTAAAGGGTTGGGTATAAACGGCTGACATTACCCTGTACGCCCTCCAGGTAAACTTAAGATCAACACCATCTCAGGATTTACTCTTTGGGTATGTCTCATGCCGTCTTAGAATTGTATCGCTTCTTGGGTCGTAAGACTCCAATTCGGATTCTACACAACTGCGAATATTTCCTCTACTATCTTTGATCAATACTTCTCCATATCGCGGGTCAAACTCAATAACAGTCCAAATCTTTTCATCTTCATCCGTTGCTGCAAGAAAGAGAATTTGATCACCGGCTTTGCACATGTTTATGTAACTTACTACTAAATTAACTGAAAATGAATGCCGACTTATTAGAAACCCCAGATGCTAAACTAAAAAGCTACGAGCTGGCCATATCATTTAAGTATAAGCACAATGGATTTGCAAAGGAAATCTATAATAGGTTTCACAAGAGACTCAAAACCTTTCACTTTGAGAAAGATCAAGATGTATTAGGTAATGATGAGTTACTCCCAAAGTTTTCTACAGTTTTCTCAAATGCGCAAGCAGTAGTGATCCTATTAGATAAAGAATACGGTCAAAATGGTGCTACTAAAGTTGAAAAGGATGCTATCTATCATACCAATATAAATCGTGGCTGGAATACAACCTTGATAGTTAATATGGAGGAGAAACACTTTCAGCCCATCTGGGTTCCTCCGGGCTTTAACCTGATCAACTTCAAAAACTTTGGACAAGATTATATCCTGCGATGGATCGAAAATGCCTTGATGACTTCTAGTGTTTTAAAAGAGCCTGAAACAGTAGTTGAACTACTAAAACGAAAGCAAGAAGAGAAACAAAAAACTATAGAAGTTAAAAAATATCTTGAGGATCTTCATGGTCCGGTTATTGGCGATTCGAAGAAGTCATTTAGAAACGTCATGGATTTGGTGAGGAAAAAAATGGAAGAAGCTTTTAAAGGGGAAGTATCAAGTAATCACAAGCCTGACCTGCGCATTTTCGTTCAAGCGCATGGGGGTGCAATTGAATTATATTATAACTTTCAAGACTATAATACGATAAAAAATAGTCGGTTTATTGCAACCTATTCTTACTTCAACAAACAAGACGAACGAAAAAACCACGTCCAATATTTCAAATATGGTCTTGACATGAATAAGAACCATGGGTGGTTAGAAGCAAGTTCGGGGCATTACCCCCATGGGATAGACGAAATGGAAACCTCAAATTATTTCGACCTTATATCGGAAGATGATTTATCTGAAAGAATCTTAAAAACGTATGTTGATTTAAGATATGGCAATGATTCATCGAATTAGATCAAATCCCTCTTCTGACGTACAGTCGTACTCTTCCATGGATTGAGGGGTGTTCCCAAAGTTGTTAGGCCGTTTGATGTTGTAAACAGGACGATAAGCCAGATCCTCATCCTTATCTCTAGGGACTTGTCCTTAAGTACAGGGTCGCTATGGGCGATTTTTCACCTTTTGTGCTGCTCTAGCAGATTTCATTCTTATATTGGTCTTAATTTAAGGTGTCACGGGCTTAGCTTATGATCGGAAATGGCATGTTCAATAATTTCTTTTCGCTCAGGGATCGCCTGCATCTCTAGTGACACATAGAAACGTGACCAGTTCACTCCTGTACCATAGTAGTCAATTTGGGAATCTTTCAATAGGTTCATCAATAGTTTCCCAGATGGTAAATTCTCAACAGTATCGAGGCTGTTATTATTCGCCATAAGCAGAAATCTATACAGAACGTGAGTTTGAAAAGGGAAGATATCAAACTCGTTTTTACCATCTAGTTGTGCCAAGAACCTCTCGTGGTAAGTAGTGTACTTAGTGGGGTGGATGGTTACGCCAAAATGTTCCAAAAGTGTTTCCTGTAGTCCTGCATCCAAGTTCAGGTAAAAGCTGCCAAACTCACCTTCCTTGGTGTGCCACTGGTCTTGTAAGTGGGAAATCCGTTGCTTACTCTCTTTCTCAAAAATACTGCTGAGGTATTCAAGGGATTCATGAT
>JANQST010000503.1 GCA_028279155.1 Cyclobacteriaceae bacterium | reverse complement strand
TATGCCAGAAGCAAGCCTGATTTGATTTAAGATGTCAGTTTAAAATCGTACCAAATGATGGAATGATAAAAAAATGTCGTTACGTTTAATAAAAAAATGTATAAAGTGTATATACAATCTTAAAAACTAAACAATGAAGCACAAGTTACTCTTCAACTATTTACTTCTTGCAATTGCAGTTTTGATTGCAAGTTGCAGTAAGGATGACTCGTCTGACAACCCATTGGCATTTGAAAACTGTATTTTTTCAGAGTACGATTGGGCATTTGGAGGTAATACGGGTGATATGAAATTCACCTATACGAACAATCAATTGACATCTGTCTCATCAACTTTCACCAGGAATGGTATGACAAGTTCTGGAACTTCTGAAATAGAATACGATGATCAGGGACGTGTTATTTTCTTAAGAACCGATGATGAAAACTATGTTGATATCTCATATTCGGAAGGGTTCATCGATGTTAGGAGGGTTACTACGATTCCTTTTTTTAATTCAACATTACGATATATCCTCAACGAAAATGGTCAGATAATAGAACTTGAAGGTAAAGAAAGGTATGAATACAATGAAGAAGGACAATTAGTAAGGATATTCAATATTAAAAGCCTACCAGAGTACTTAGAAGAAGAGCATGTTTATGACAACAAGAAAAACCCGTTCGAGGGAATTCCTATAACAGTTATAGCATATCTAAATGACCAAAGCATCCTTCATGACTTCCACTTTGAAGTGGCTGGACCTAACAATAAAATAAGAACCACTAATTATGATTCAGAGGGTGAAATATTGAGTCAATTCGAAGTTGAATTCACCTATAATCCACTTGACTACCCGCTTACATGGACTGATGAATCAGGAAATTTCTCATCGTTCTCCTATGACTGTGAATAGATAAGTTATGATAGATAGAGAAGTAGAACCGAGTTGTTTTCGAGTGCCTCCGTCGGTCGCCAAGGCTTTGCCGGCGCAGCAGACTGACAGGCTCATATCTTAAAGCAAGATCACAATCCCGATAAATTGCTTGAATAAAACAAATTCACTAGATTACTTTTCTCTAATAACAACGCCTAAAAACTTATTTTTTTAGCCACCACAAACCAATTAAAAACATGAAAGCACGTAATCTATTTGTAGGAATTTTAACCGTTCTGAGCACAACTGTTTTGGCACAAGGTGCCAAGCCCATTGACATCAGTTGGTTAACCGGGGATCAGCCAAAACTATTATCATCCATGGCCAGCTCACCGATTTCACAAGAAATACTAAGTGGCACAAGCATCAGTGTAGGAACGATATTGGGTGGTTGGCATGCCCAAGCCATCGGTGCGTATGGTGATTACGTGTACATTGCTTTCAGTGACGGTAAGCTCATAGACCCAAAAGTCATTGCAACTAAAAAAGATCAATCGGATGCATACGGGAAAATTTGGATTTATAACACCAAAACCAAGGAAAGCACGACCAAGGATTTGGTAAAAGGATATGCCCACCCATGTTCCATACAAGTCACCGGAAAATATTTGACCATTACGCTTGAAGCAGCCTATGGCACCAACCAGGAACTTGGCATTGAACGTGAGCAAAAATCCATGTTCATCATCTACGATCTTGCACAGGATCCAAAATGTTCGGTGGAAGTCAGCCGAATTACACAGGATGATGTAAATGCCGGTGGAGCCGGTTTGGCTTACAGCCCTCAGGCAAAATGCTGGTACTTATATGCAGATCAGGATTATGAAGATAGAAGCGTGAGAGGTGTGGTTCTTTACAAGACGGCAAACGAAAACATCAATTCCTGGCAAAAAGAGCCAATCGCTAAGTACAAGAGATTTGGAACTGGTGCTGGTGTCCAGTTAATCACCGCTTCCGATAACTCCATTTGGGGGATGTATTATGATACGTATGGTGGTGATCTGCCACATTTTGCTGGTTTGGAGTTAGGAGCAGATGAAGTACGGCTTTTTAAACTGATTGAACCAGACGGAAAACTCGTTCAGCAGCGGGAGGTGTATTCGCAAGTGGTGGGGATAGGTCCTCCATCAGTAAAAACTGCAGGGGAGTTATTGGCTAACATTCCCGGAATGCGCTTTGGTGCGGGTATCAGAAATGAAAATGGCAAGCTTGAACTATTGACGTGTCAGCGAAACATGGTAAATGAGTTCAAAATCAATCGAATTCCTTTACAAGACGGGAACAACTCACAGGTGATGTTTGTGAATTTTGCCAAAGCAAGAGGTGAGATTAAAGCTTCTTCTGTTTCCAATCCATCACAGAATGCAAGCGCACAAAAAATGATCAAAGAATCCTGGAAAGGGTTTCTTCCTTCTCCAGTTAAGGTGGATATAAATTCAATGACCATATCGAAGAAACGGTTCAGCCTTCCTAAATGGCAAGATGCGCTTGATCAAGAATCTAAGGCTCCTTTGGTGTTGTTCTACCTAGAAGGAAGTGGCACTGCCAACTACAAAGAGTTTTTCGCCCAGAAAAAGATGGACGAACGTTTGAAGTGATCCTTCAGGTAGCATGATCAATAGCCGTTGATGAAATAAATTCATCTTGCTCGGTGCTTTTAAGAATCGCATTGTTAGGTTTGACTTATGAACTTCACAGCGCTTCAAAATCAGCTCGACGGAGAGATCAGTGCAAGCAATGCTGTTCGGCACATCTACGCGACAGATGCCTCCGCCTACCGTGAAGTTCCAATAGCGGTGGCGTTTCCTAAGACTGTCGAAGACATTCAAAAGCTTGTACAATTTGCCACAGAGAATAATACCTCACTTATTCCACGTACAGCTGGAACATCTCTCGCTGGCCAGGTCGTTGGAGACGGAATCGTGGTGGACGTTTCAAAACATTTCACCAATATTTTGGAGATCAACACAGAGGAACAATGGGTCCGGGTGCAGCCAGGTATTGTACGAGATGAGCTTAATCGCGAGCTAGCCACTCACGGGTATTTCTTTGCGCCTGAAACTTCCACAGCGAATCGTGCTATGATCGGTGGCATGATCGGCAATAATTCCTGCGGATCAAATTCGGTGATATATGGAAGTACAAGGGATCACCTAATCGAGGTTAAAGTAGTTCTTTCCGATGGATCCGCGGCACATTTTGGGACAGTAGAAAAACTAAAGGGTTCAACTGAATTTGAAGACGGATTGTACCAAACAGTCGAAGACATTTTGAAGGAGGAAGAAAATGTCACTAGAATCAAAAAAGAATTTCCGAAATCAAATATTCCACGTCGAAACACAGGTTATGCGATTGATCTCCTGGCGGAAATGAAACCTTTCCATCCGGAAGGACCGGATTTCAACTTTTGTTCGTTGATTGCTGGTTCTGAGGGAACATTGGCTTTTGTAACTGAGGCCAAACTCAAACTGACCAAGCTACCTCCTCAGCACAAACGCCTGGTTTGCATTCATTGCAATAGCATCGATGAATCGCTAAGGGCGAATCTTATCGCACTGCAATTTGCTCCGCATGCGTGCGAACTCATGGACCATTACATTTTCGAGGCGACCAAAAGAAACAAGGCCCAAAGAGAAAACCGATTTTTCATCGAAGGTGATCCAAAGGCAATCCTGGTTGTCGAGCTCATCCGTGACTCTGAGGATTCGGTAGAAATTGCTGTTTTGAATTTACTTGCTGACCTGGGACAAAAAGGTTTGGGCTATGCCTTCCCGGTGGTGAAAGGAGAGGACATGAAAAAAGTGTGGGAGCTTAGAAAAGCTGGACTTGGTCTGCTCTCCAATGTTCCTGGGGATGAAAAACCCGTCCCAGTAATAGAGGATACTGCAGTTGATGTGCAGGAGCTCCCGGAATACATCGCTGAATTCAATGAAATCCTAACTAAACACGACCTCTACAGTGTCCACTATGCACATGCAGGTTCTGGTGAGCTGCATCTTCGTCCCATCATCAACCTGAAGACAGAAGAAGGCATCAAACTTTTTAGGACCATTGCAGAAGAGATTGCGGCTTTGGTAAAGAAATACAAAGGCTCACTTTCAGGTGAGCATGGAGACGGCCGTCTGCGCGGAGAATTCATCCCACAGATGATCGGTGAAGAGAATTATCAGCTGCTGAAAAAAATCAAACACGCGTGGGACCCGAACAACATTTTCAACCCAGGTAAGATCGTTGATACAGCTCCAATGGATACCTCCCTTAGGTACGAGAAGGATCAAGTTACCAAAGAGCTTGATACGATGATGGATTTTTCCCAAAACCAGGGGATCATCCGTTCAGCAGAATTGTGTAATGGATCCGGAGACTGCCGAAAATCCGAACTGACCGGCGGGACAATGTGCCCCAGCTATATGGCAACAAGAAATGAAAAGGACACAACCCGTGCAAGGGCCAATATCCTTCGGGAATTCCTGACACATTCTGAAAAATCCAATCCCTTTGAGCACGAGGAAATAAAGGAGGTCATGGACCTTTGTCTTTCCTGCAAGGGCTGCAAAAGCGAGTGCCCATCCAATGTGGATATGGCCAAACTCAAGGCCGAGTGGCAATACCAATCTTACAAATCCAATGGGATTCCATGGCGTACAAGAATGATCGCCAATTATTCAAAAAACATGGAACGATTTGAGTCATTTCCATCTCTCTACAACTTGACTCGGAATATGAGTAAACCACTACTCGGTTTTGCTGGTAATCGCTCAATTCCAAAAATGGCAAGCAGGTCATTGAGGTCCTGGTTCAGAAATAAATTTCATTCTCTTCAGCGTGAACCAAAGAAGAAGATCTATTTCTTTTTTGATGAATTCACGAACTACCTGGATGTGGAAATTGGAAAAAAGGCGATCATGCTGTTGGATCGGTTGGGCTATGAGGTAATAGAAATTCCACATACTGCAAGTGGACGAGCGTATCTATCTAAGGGGCTTTTAGAAGAAGCCAAAATATTGGCCAAGGAAAACATACAGGCATTCAGAGGTTTGCTAAACGAGGACACATGTCTCATTGGCGTTGAACCTTCGGCCATTCTTACGTTTCGAGATGAGTATCCTGACTTATTACGTGATGACGAAAAAGAAACAGCTCAATCCGTGGCCCAATTTGTATTCACCCTGGATGAATTCCTGGCGAAAGAAATTGATAATGAAACTTTAAGTTCAACGGACTTTCCTAGAGAAAATAAAAAAATATTGATCCATGGTCACTGTCATCAGAAAGCACTCGCTTCTATGACTCCACTCAAAAAGGTACTTACTACCCCGGAAAATTTTGATGTGCAGATGATCCCGAGTGGTTGTTGCGGGATGGCAGGTTCTTTTGGGTACGAAAAGCAACATTTTGAAGTATCGATGAAAATAGGTGAACTCGTACTTTTCCCAAAAGTGAGAGAAGCAGAAAAAGACACAATCGTTGTTGCAAATGGGACTTCCTGTAGACACCAAATCCTGGATGGTACAGGGAAAAGAGCCCAACATTTTGTTGAGATTCTGTGAAATAAGCAAATCGCGAAATCCACATTAACAATCCTCTCTTTCAATTGGTTTTTACAACCGTTTGATGCGAATACGCTAAAAAATTAGTAGATTAGTTTCGTACTTTTTATCACACATTAATTAAACCATATGCGAACATTTTTATCTACCGCATTGGTCGGGATATTATTTGTCTTTGTAATAACCCCGATCAATGGACAAAATTACCAGCTGACAGAAGAGCAACGGGCTCAAGTCTCAGCAATGAAATCCGAATCCAAGTTAGGTTTTGGTCTTAGGGAGTTGATGAATGACCCGTCCCAGGCGGACAGGTACATCATGAAAGATGGAAGGCTAAGTTTCATCGCAACCACCAACACAACCACTGACGAGCTAATGAGCCAAATGGTAGCAGCCGGAGCAAAAGATTGTGTTGTACTGAACGATCTTGTATGTGGTCGTATTTCAATTGATCTTATTTCCAATCTCGAAGCATTACCTGCTTTGAAATTGGTCATGCCGGAGTTCAAACCCAAATTAAATGTTGGGGTTGTAGATAGTGAAGGTGACAGATCTATGGTGACAGATTCTGTAAGAAACATTCTGGGCTTTGATGGGAATGGAATCAAAATTGGAATCCTTTCTGACAGCTACAATTCACTTGGAGGGGCCGACGGTTCTGTGACAGAAGGAGATCTTCCAGGAGTTGACAACCCCAATGGCTTTACAGATCCTGTGGTCGTCTTGAAGGATATTGTCGGGGGGTCTGATGAAGGTCGTGCCATGGCCGAATTGATCCACGATGTGGCACCTGGAGCAGAACTGTTCTTCTATACTGCCTTCGATGGGATTTTTGATTTTGCCAACGGAATTAGAGCCCTGGACTCAGCAGGATGCGATATCATCGTTGATGATGTCAGCTATTTTGCCGAAAGTTACTTCCAGGAAGGGGCCATTGGCGGTGCTGTAAATGAGGTTGCTAACAATGGTGTTACGTATTTTTCCTCAGCAGGAAATGCAGACCGTGCTTCGTACGAAGATGAATTTAGACCGGCGGGTATAGGAGGACTTTTCGGTGGAGTTGAATTGCAGGATTTTGGAGGAGGAGACATAGCACACACGTTCCTTGTCCCTGATGGTGCTGGGATTAACCTCTGGATTATGTGGGATGATCCTGCCCCCGCTTTTGATGACAAACCAAACCCAGCTCCTCAAACAGATCTGGATGCTTACCTTTTTGATGCAAACACCTTTGCCTTTTTAACTGCAAGTACATTTGACAACATAGGTGGCGGTTTCAATATCGAGCTGATTCAATATACCAATACTACAGGATCAGATCAGACAGTAGATCTTTTGATCGAAAAATTTGCTGGCCCTGACCCCAGGAGGATCAAATACATAGACAGAGCAGAGAATGTGGTTTTCATTGATACTCAGGGTGTAAATGCCGGGACATGTGTTGGGCATTCAAATGTTGAAGGTGCGATAGCCACAGGCGCATCCGCTTATTTTAACACTCCAGAGTTCAACGATTTTCGCATAAGCCTAGGGGCTTCTCCATTGGAGGTTGCAGTGATCAATGGTTTCTCATCCGCGGGTGGTACGCCTCTATTGTTGGCTTCCGATGGAACACCGATTGATCCTTTGATTACCGACAACCCCTACATTGTTGGACCAGATGGAACCAATAACTCATTTTTTAGTGCGGACTTACCATTCGCTCCGGATGGATTTCCAAACTTTTTTGGTACATCCGCTTCGGCACCACATGTAGCAGCTGCTTCGGCACTATTACTGCAAGCAAACCAATCGTTATCCAACGAGGAAGTCAAAGAAGTGCTAAGCAATACTGCCGAGGACATGGACGATCCGTTGACTGCCGGTTTTGATGTGGGATATGATGTAAAAACGGGCCATGGATTTATCAATGCGCTTGGAGCGATGGGTGAATTATTGGATGGATGTGCTGACGCTGAGAGAGTTTATTCTTATCATAAGTACAAGTACCGTGGGTACTACCAGCGGAACATCAAGATTGCGGAGGTTGGTGTTTATAGAGCAGTACAAACAAACTCTTTCTATGGAAATATTCTTATCCAGCGAAAAATGGAGGTTGGCATTGATGAATACGATAGTGGAAAAGATGACGGATGGACAACCATTGGTATGACGAATGGTTTGGGTCAGGATGGAAGACTTGTTTCACTCAAAGTTGAAGGTGGTGTTCCCTATGTATACGTGAAAAGCAGAGGAAGAAGAGGAATTACCAAACTGACCCCTGAAAGCCTGGCTTCAAGAGAAGAAGGAGGTAGAAGATACCTTAAGATCGTTGCACTCAAGCTCAGATTCCATGGATGTGAAGACACAGGTTATGAAGACGATGATCCAATCTTAGTTGATATCAATATCTACCCTAACCCAACCTCTGATATTGTCAATATCGATGGGAACATGGATAGCAAAATGACCATTTATATTTTCAACTGGTATGGAAAAAGAGTTTTTGCTGGGTCATTTGAGGCTGGAGAAAACGCCTCAATCCCTCTGGCTCAATATGGTCCGGGTAGGTACTCTGCAGTTATATATTTCAAGAACGGCAAGATTTTTAAGCGCCATATTATAGTGGAATAACTCCCTAATCACCTCTAAAAGGCCCCCTATATAGGGGCCTTTTTTTATACCAGAATCTTCCCTTCTAAGTACGTAATTGCTTTACCTGAAATTTTCACACGAGACCCTTCTCCTACACAAAAAACCTCACCCAAACGAGAAGACACCTGGTGTGCGATCATTTCTTTTTTATCAAGAATCTCAGACCAATAAGGAATTAGTGAGCAATGAGCTGATCCGGTAACCGGATCTTCAAAAACAGCTGCGCCGGGGGTGAAAAATCGTGATACAAAATCAACTTCTTTTCCACGTGCGGTACAAATGATCCCACCAGGGTCGAGATTAATCGCTGAAAGCCTCGCTTCATCAACGACTAGATTTCTAACATCTTCCTCACTATCATAAACGAGAAAATAATCGCGTGCTTTTCTCACTTCTTTTGGTTGAATGCTAAGAGAATCAAGAATGACCTGAGGGACATCAGAAGGTTCAGGATTTCTGGAAGGAAAATCCATCTCCAGTAAATCGCCCTGCTTTTTGACAACCAACTCCCCACTCATACTATCAAATAAAATCTGCTCCTGATCATATCCGAGATGATTGAAAATCACATGTGAAGATGCAAGAGTGGCATGCCCGCAAAGATCCATTTCTATTTCGGGGGTAAACCAACGGAGATGAAATCGATCATCTTTTTGAACAAAGTAGGCCGTTTCAGCCAGGTTGTTTTCTTTGGCAATACTCAAAAGAATTTCATCCGGAAGCCATTCTCTAAGTGGACATATTGCTGCTGGATTCCCTCCAAAAAGTTTGGGAGTGAAAGCGTCTACCTGATAGATGGATATCTCCATGATTTTGTGGTTTGTAATCAATAACGTTTTTTCCTCAAGTTAATTCACCTCCGTTCATGTAAAAGTATTGGCAGTTTCTGGAACTGGCTGGTTAAACAAGAGATATGAGCTCTTCTTTACTTGTAAGGATCACTTCACGTGAGGATACAATTCGGCGGTTGCTAATGGTGGTGTTGGCATTTCTGATGACACATCTCATTTCCTATCAACGATTACCATTTACTTCTGACTATAGCTTTCCTCTTGTTCCGTTCTCCATTTTCGTGATCTATGGATTATTTATTTGTGAAACTAACTGCTGGAACTACCGACGATTACAAAAGAAGGAAAACTGGAGAAAATTCGAGTTGATTAACATCTGGATGGTGATACGGACCAACTTACTCGCGTGCACCGTAATTTTCACGCTTCTAACGATTGTTCAAATGGCCCTGTTTCAGTTTATCATGAACCCCTTTCGGTTTGTGGGTCTTCTTGGCGTGTGCCTCATGATCTCTCTAATTGAGACAGGAGTGTTTATTTTCTATGGAATGACCAATAAGAGCAACAGGCCAATCACGCTAAACAGACTTGCCAGAAATTCCGGTGTTAATCAAATTTCGGTTGTGAGGAATAATGAACTATTAAAATTCGATGAGTCAGAAATCGCTTATTTCAAACACAAAAACAATATCATTTTTCTTGTAACATCGGATGGAAAGGAAGTTATCACTCAATATGATTCACTCAATGAAATTGAGTCTACTCTCTCCAACAAATTTTTTAGAGCTAATAGGCAAACTATTATTTCAAGAGATTGTGTTCTTTCTCTACAAAACGATATCAACAACAAAGTTTTGGTTCGAATTAAAAACTGTGAAAATCCTATTATGGTAAGTAGGTATAAGAAGCGAACCATTAAAGACTGGTTATCCCCGGAATGACCATTTATCCTTGAATTGGTGACCATTCACCAAAACTTCATTGTCTCAACTGATTTATCAGCTTTTCCTAAACGTAGGCTTGTTAAAAAAATACGTATATGAAAAAACTAATGACAATGTTGCTGTTGAGTACGTTTCTTTACAGCTTCTCATTCAAACCTGAGGATGGTTCCTTAACCAAGTCTGATCGAAAAGAGATCAACAATTACCTTAAAAAGACCAGAACATCCTTAATCAAAAAGATTGAGTCACTTACTGACGATCAGTGGCGCTACAAGCCCAACCCGGAAACGTGGTCCCCGGCAGAGATAGCCGAACACATTTTAAAGGCTGAGGCTGTTGTGCTTAAAAGAGTAGAAGGAATTGTTGAAAAAGAGTACAAGCCTGATCAGATGTTGGGATCCAAAGAAAAAGCTGAGGAAATGATCGAATTTATTGTGAGTAGGAGAGAAAAGTTTAAAGCACCTGAACCGGTTTCACCTTCCGGATCATTTGAGTCACCTGAGGCATTCATTGAAGCATTTACACAAAGGCGCAAGGAGACTTATGAGTATGTAAAATCTGTTAAAAGGCCTCTAAAAGCTTACTATGAAAATTTTGGGCCCATTGGTGAAGTGAATGGGTACCATTGGTTGCTTTTCATTTCTGCTCATACTGAACGTCATGTTAAGCAATTAGATGAAGTTCTCGAGCATTCACAATTTCCTGGCTAATCCAAATCCAAAAAAAGGAGCACTTAAGTGTTCCTTTTATCTATTTTCAACCACCAAAAAGTGCTTCCTTAGTAATGATGCATATGCTGTGATAATAATCTATCTGAACCACAGAAAATCTTGGATACTGCCGTAGAAGGACAATAATTGACTTCAATATTGACCAACTCATCCTGTTGTATTTTACAACAAATAGCTAACTTTGAGCTTCAATTGAGTTAAATCAATTTTTGGTCTTGCATGATCTTGATAGAGCTAACTCAAATCGCCAACCACTTTTAGGGGAATTTAGTCGATAGCTGTACTTATAACAGTTGGCTATCGTTCATCAGTAGGGTAAAATGTTATCCTATGCGTTAGTATATATGGAATGAATTAAAACAAGCAACTATCTATGACTTTCACCTCTCAGGTGAAAAAAATACTCACTCACTAATAATCAGCAGCATGAAAAATAAATTGTTTCTAACATTGGCATTAGCACTCACCTTTTGCTTTTCCTATGGACAGAAAAGTTACTATTATCAAGATAAAGATGGAGCGATCAAAGGATATGATCCTGTGGCTTATTTTAAGGAAAACAAGCCTGTAAAAGGGGTTCAAGAATATTCATTGGAATGGAAAGATGTTACCTGGTTTTTTGTGAACCAGGAAAATATGGATCTTTTTTCAAAGAATCCTGAAAAGTATGCACCTCAATATGGTGGCTATTGTGCCTATTCAGTAGCGCAGGGCTACACAGCTAAAATCGATCCCACAGCTTGGAAGATTGTCGATGGTAAATTATACCTCAATTACAATGAAAGTGTGAAGCGTAATTGGGAAAAATATCAAGATAAGTACATTGACAAAGCTGAGGAAAATTGGCCCGGATTAGTAGGCCTGGATTAGTTTTCGAATGTTATTGTAAAGACAAGTGTCCCATTGAAGTAGTTCATTGGGGCATTTTTTATTTCTGCCTTTCTACCTTTGGTTTGATGAAAAAGACCACACATCTTTTAATCACACTTATCATTGCTGGATCAAGCTATGCTCAAAAAAGCCCCGTATTCAGTACAAAGGCAGGGGCAATTAAAGGTTATGATCCTGTAGCGTATTTCAAATCAGGCGACCCAACACAAGGGTCAGAAGAATTCTCATACGATTGGATGGATGCCACCTGGCATTTTTCAAGTGAAGAAAACCTTGAGTTATTTAAAGAAAACCCTGAAGCTTTTGCTCCACAGTTTGGAGGATACTGTTCGTATGCTGTTTCACAAGGATACACCTATCGTGTAAGCCCGGAAGCCTGGAAGATTGTCGATGGTAAGCTGTATCTCAATTACAGCCAGGGAATAAAAAAGAAGTGGGAAGCCAACCAGTCTGAGTTTATAAAACTTGCGAATGCAAATTGGCCCAAGGTGTTGGAGTAGTGTCTTACCACTGAGCGCACAAAGAATTCAACTAGATCCTTCACTGCGTTCAGGATGACACCTTGGGAAGCCTAACATCGTATCTGGAATTTCGTAAGCTCTTTGTATGAAAATATTGCTCTGGTTGATTCTTCTCGTTTTTTGCTGGCCACTTGCCCTTCTGGTGCTTTTTCTGTTTCCGTTTTTATGGCTTTTGAGCATTCCGTTCCGGATCTTCGGCTTTGCGGTAGAAGGTATATTGAAATTTATAAGAGCATTGTTTTTGTTTCCCTCCCGAGTGCTTTCTTGAGTTACACTTCAGATTTCGACAGCCAGTGTTCGGTTATTTCCACCATTCGCTCAAAAGAAGCAAATCCGTGTGCAATCATGTGCAGCTTGTCGTTGTTTAACAGAACCATGGTAGGATAACCACTTACACCCCAACGCCTGTTCAATTGGAATTCTTCCATCGTTTCTTTTTTGGACGCTTCACTCTCGAACCCTTTACTAAATGCTGCAAAATCAATGTTGAATTCTTTGCAAATACTTTCATAAAAGGACAGCTCGGTAGGATCTTGAGATTCGACGTAGAATTTTCGCTGAATCGCTTCGAAGAACTCCATTTCTTTTTCCTTCACCATCGGGCGAGCTACAACCACCGCTCGACAAGAAGGTTCTGTGTCATAATTAAATTCATCCCGCTCGAGCAAATCATAGCCAAACCGCTGACCGCTGGCTGACTCTACCTGCTCCCAGTGATGACGTAAAAAATTCCTCATATCATCATCCCAGGCTTCACCTCCTCCAGGTCTCAATCCACCGACAACCACTCGAAAGGCAATTTTCTGAGGTATAAAATGGTCTCTTAATTGGATAAGCGATGGTGAAATCCCCCAACACCAGGAGCACATGGGATCACCGATATAAATGATTTCTTGCCGATCCGCGATTTCGTTCGTTCCAATAGAACTTAGTTCTTGTAGTGAAGAGGGAGTGCAAATTCCTGTTACTGGGTCACAATAATTGGCCATTCTTGAGGGTTTGAATTGCAACAAGAAAAGTTAGCAATTGGTTCTTGGTTTCGGTTCTGACTTTGTTGATCAGGAAGCCTTCTCAAGCAATGGCTCAAGATATTTCCAAACTGTCTCCGCTAAAATCATGTGGCCTTCCGGGGTGGGATGAATGCCATCACTTAAGTTAAGCTCCGGATTTCCAGCCACTCCTTCTAAAATGAATGGTATCAATGTGGCACTATTGCTTTTAGCCAGTTCGGGAAAAATTTCTCTGAATGCTTGTGTGTAGTCCTGTCCTAGGTTTGGCGGAACCTGCATCCCAGCCAGAATAATTTTAACCTCTGGATTCGCTTTTTTCACTGCATCAACAATATCCTGGAGGTTTTTTCTACTTGCATCCAATGGCAATCCTCTCAACCCATCATTGGCTCCAAGTTCTAGTACAAACACATCCGGCACCGTATTCAATACCCACTCAATTCTACTCATTCCTCCTGCGGTCGTCTCACCACTTAATCCAGCATTGATCACCTGATAATTAAACTCCAGTGAGTCCAGCCTGTTTTGGATTAGGGCGGGAAACGCTTCATCCATATCCAATTGATAGCCTGCGGTGATGCTGTTTCCAAAGAAAAGGATCGTTTTCTTAGGCTTTTCTTCTTGAGCTTTCTCTTGTATTTGAGGTGTTTGTGAGGATGTTTCTTTTTGATCCACCGGCTTAGAGCATGCCGATATGATTAACAAACCAATCGCGAAATAGAAATTTCTAAAACTCAGTAATTCCATATTCTAATTTAAAGCTCATTTCTCAATACCTCCAGTGGTGAATGGCGGATGATGTTACGGCTATTCAGCAAGCCTACCATGACACTAGCAAAAGTGACCACCAAAAAGATGATGCTCATGTGCATTAGGTTGGGTACGAAAACAAATTCAAATACAAAGCGTCCTAAAAGTGTGGTGAAGAGTGTTGCCAATGCCAGGCCAGCAATTGCCCCTAATCCACCTAGGAAAAAATATTCTGCGGCAATTATTTTCCAAAGCTGATGTTTAGCCGCCCCAAGCGTTCTAAGAAGCACATTTTCCTGCATTCGTTGAAAACGACTCAAAATGATCGCACTAACCATTACAACCAATCCGGTGCCAATACTAAATAGACCCATAAACTGGATCACAAAAGCGACCTTACCCAGGATATCTTCCAGGGTCTTTAGTATCAACTCCAGATCGATGATGGAGACATTCGGAAATTGCTGAACGACCGCCTGCTGAAAACGAGCCGATACATCTGTCCGATCTATACGTGTGATCAATACATGGAATTGCGGTGCTTTTTCGAGTACGCCCTCCGGAAATAGTACCAGGAAGTTTGTTTGAACTCTTCTCCAATCGATTTCTCTTAGGCTGCCAACATAGGTTTTTACTAAAGCACCTTGAACATTGAAGAGGAGTTCATCACCAATATCAACATTCAAGTTTTCAGCATAGCCCTCGGACATGGATATGAAAATGCTGTCACCCTGTTGAACCTTTCCTGTCCAGTCGCCTTTGACCAATGTCTCTGAACTAATCAAGGAATCT
>JANQST010000428.1 GCA_028279155.1 Cyclobacteriaceae bacterium | reverse complement strand
TTTGTAGCCCGTCAAAATGGGCGGCTGATTAGAGAGGTGGCCGAGCGGCTGAAGGCGCACGCTTGGAAAGCGTGTATACTCTTTACGGGGTATCGAGGGTTCGAATCCCTTCCTCTCTGCAGATTGAAATTGAATTATTGAAAATTTGAATATTTAACTTAAACCGAAGACTTAACTTATTAGACTGAATTATGAAAAAGTTATTGACACTCTTAATGTTGGCAGGTGTATTCACTTTCACCGCATTAAATGTAAACGCACAAGATTTTTCTGATAGTGATTCAACTGAAGTAGCAGCTGACTCAGTAGCAGGAGATGGTTTTGCGGAAGAAGCTCAAGAACCTGAAGAGGTAGCAGCTGAAGAAGTATTTGTAGAAGAGGAAAGCTCGCCTGGCTTCCACCAAGTTGTAAAACAACAATTCATTGATGGTGGACCAACATTTATGGGTATTGTTCTCGCATGTTTGATTCTGGGACTTGCTATTGCAATTGAGCGAATCATCCACTTGAACATGGCCTCAACCAATACAAACAAACTTCTATCTGATGTAGAAGATGCACTAGGTTCTGGTGGACCTGAAGCTGCTAAAGAAGTTTGCAGAAACACAAGAGGCCCTGTGGCTTCAATTTTCACTCAAGGTCTGATGAGAATGTCAGAAGGAATTGAAATGGTTGAAAAATCAATCATTGCGTACGGATCTGTTGAAATGGGACGATTGGAAAGAGGTATGATCTGGATCTCTCTATTTATCTCTCTTGCTCCAATGCTCGGATTCATGGGAACGGTAATTGGTATGATTGACGCATTTGATGCTATTGCAGAAGCTGGAGACGTTTCTCCTGCTCTCGTTGCGGATGGTATCAAAGTAGCACTTTTGACTACAGTAGGTGGATTGATAGTTGCTGTAATCCTTCAGCTTTTCTACAACTACCTTGTTTCTAAAGTAGATTCAATTGTGAATAGCATGGAAGACGCTTCAATCTCTTTGGTTGACCTTCTTGTTAAGCACAATCTTTCTAGATAATCCTTAAACCAAATTAATTATGATTGATGTAGGATTATTTTTAGCATACATACTCGCAGGAGTTTGCGCCTTGGCAGCAATAGGAATGCCATTGGTGAAAGCATTCGGAGATCCGCAATCACTTAAGAAGATTGGTGCTGGAGTTGGAGTTGTGTTGGTGGTTTTTATTATTTCTTATGTAATTGCAGATGGGACAGCATACAAGGAATACACGGCAGGAACTGCCAAAATGGTTGGTGCAGGATTGATCACCATGTACATCCTTGCATTTTTAGCAATTGGTGGAATCGTGTTTACCGAAATTCAAAAAATATTTGAATAATGGCTAGAAACAAAGATAGAGGCACGCCGGAAGTAAGTTCCGGTTCAATGGCTGACATTGCATTCCTTTTGCTCATTTTCTTCTTGGTTACAACCACGATAGCAAATGATAAAGGAATTGCGATCCAGTTGCCTCCTAAACCAGATCCAAATGATCCCCCGCCAGAGATAAAATTCCAACAAAGGAATATTTTCAAGATTTTGGCAAATTCCAAGGATCAACTTTTAGTGGAAGACGAACCGTGGACCCGGCCTATAGGGGATTTAAAAGACGAAGTGAAAGTATTCATTCTTAACTTCGGCAACCCGACACCTGAAGGCATTGAATTATATAATTCACTTCCGTCTTCTTTGAAGGTACAAGCTGGCCAGAATCCGGATTCATCTGATGACCCAACAAAAGCCATTGTATCTTTTAAAGCGAATCGTGGTACAAGCTATGAGCTTTACATTGAAGTAATGGATGCCATGAATGCAGCATATAATGAGATTTATGGTGAACGAGTTGGATTAACAGCTGAAGAATGGCTGGCTATTGATTTGAAAGATGACACACAGAGAAGAATCTATCAACAAGCTAGATCGAATATTCCTCGTGCATTGTCTATTGCAGAACCAGATAAATAAAGAATAGTATGTCGAAGTTTAAAAAGAAATCGAAAGCAGGACAAGACATCCCAACAGCTGCATTGCCTGATATTATTTTTATGCTGTTATTCTTTTTTATGGTAACAACTGTAATGAGGGATGATGAAATTTTGGTGAAACAACTATTGCCTAAGGCAGATCAGTTGACCAAAATTGAAAAGAAGTCTTTAGTAAGCCATATTTTCATTGGTGAACCCAAGAATACAGGTTTGTATGGGTCTGAACCTAAGGTTCAAACAAATGATGTGTTTGTTGAGCCTTCTGATATTGTTCAGTTTGTCAACCAGGAGAAAGACAAATTGGATGAAAATCAGCGAGATAAAATAACTATGGCAATGAACGTAGACCAGGAAGTTAAGATGGGAATTGTATCTGACGTTCAGCAAGAACTGAGAGAAGCAAACGCACTCAAAGTTTTATACAAATCGATTCGAAAAGGAACGGTTGATAACTAAATAGAAAATTGTCAATAACTTGAAAGCCTGTCTGTGAAGACAGGCTTTTTTATTTTCTCAAGAATCAAGCGTATGTTATGCGGAAGCCTTTTTAGGATTCAAATACGGCTTCCAATCTTCACGCAATGCACCGCTACCCATTTTTATAAAGGAAATGTACGAAGGTTTTATTGGAGCGTTTCGAAGCTTCAATCCAGCCTTTTCGATTGAAGAATCACCTTTTGCTGCGTTGCATCTTTTGCAGGCAGTAACCAGGTTAGTCCACGATGATTTACCTCCCTTGGATCGCGGAATCAGGTGGTCGAGAGTCAGGTCTTTATTTGTTCCGCAATATTGACACTTGTGACCATCTCTTTTGAAAACATTGTGTCGCGACAATACAACTCCCTTATAAGGAATACTGATGTATCGATTGATCATTATTACCGATGGGAATGGATAAACACTTGAAATCGATCGTAACTCTCGTTCTTTAACACTATTCAGGAGTTCAGCCTTTTTTAAAAATACAAGCAGAAATGCCCTTTGTACCGAACAAATGGTAAGTGGTGAATAATCCTGATTTAGTACTAAAACTGAGTTCATCAAATTCTTAATTTTTTTAACTCCCGATCTTGATCCTTTTTCTTAATGTTTTCCCTTTTGTCAAATAGTTTTTTCCCCTTAGCTAATGCAATTTCAAGTTTTGCATATCCTCGTTGGTTAATAAATATCCTTAATGGAACAATTGTTAATCCCTTTTCCTCTGTTTTTGCTCTCAACTTCTCAATTTCTTTTTTCTTGAGCAAAAGCTTACGATCTCTGGCCATTTCATGTCCATTGAAGCTTGCTTGTTTGTACGGTGAAATGTTCATTCCTTTTACGAACACCTCATCATCTTTGATGTAGCAATAAGCCTCTTGTACGCTAGCCTTCCCTTCACGGATCGATTTAATCTCCGTTCCTTTTAAAATAATTCCTGCATCAAACTTCTCGACAAACTCGTATTCGTAGCTCGCCTTGCGATTTTTGATCTGAATATTTTGGCTGAACCTTCCCTTATCCTTGCTCATAAGGGTTAAAAATAGCGCTAAAATGGCATTCTGGGCTGTGGAGAATCTGATAGTAGGCCAAATTGTCCATTTTCATATAGGAAATGACCTGAGATTGCGATCATTCCGGCATTATCCGTGCAATATTGGAAATCAGGTATAAAGATCTCCCAGTTATTGATTTTAGATTCATCGGCCAACCTACTTCTTAAACCAAGATTTGCTGAAACGCCGCCCGCAATAGCAATTTGATTGATTCCCTCTTGTTTTGCCGCCAATTTCAATTTGGCCATTAACATTTCAATCAGCGTGAATTGGATACTGGCAGCAAGATCATTGAGGTTTTCATTCACGAAATTCTCATTGCGTTGAACCTCTTTTCTTAAAAAATACAGAATGGAGGTTTTGATGCCACTAAATGAGTAATCGAGCGCAGGTACTTCTGATTTCGAAAATTCAAACTTGCCTGGATCACCCTCAGAAGCTAGTTTATCGATCATAGGACCACCTGGGTATGGAAGTCCAAGAAGTTTGGCTGATTTATCAAATGCTTCACCTACAGCATCATCTTTTGTTTGTCCAAGAATTATCATTTCGGTGGCACTATTTACCCTAAGTAGCTGTGTGTGTCCACCACTTACAGTTAGGCAGATAAAAGGAAACTTAGGTTTCGGTTCGTCAATAAAATGAGCCAAAACATGAGCTTTCATGTGATGCACCGGTATAGTAGGAATATCCAAAGTTAATGCCATTGACTTGGCAAAACTAGAACCCACAAGCAAGGCTCCCAGAAGTCCAGGACCCCTGGTATAAGCAATGGCATCTACATCACTTAAAGAAATTTGGGCATTTTCAAGCACATGTGTCACAATTGGCACAATATTTCTTTGATGTTCGCGTGATGCTAATTCGGGAACCACACCTCCATACTGTTCGTGTATGTCTTGGGTGGCAATGTCATTATTGGTTACTTTGCCATTTATACACACGGAAGCGGAGGTCTCATCACATGAAGACTCTATACCAAGGATTATAGCCACAAAACCAGTTTTTTGAAAAGTAGAGAAACCATATTGCGAATTAGCAAATTAGTTGGGAAAATTAGTGCAAGATTGATTTTCTATTTTTCGATTTTACTCCTAATCTCAATCCTTGCTGCTCAAATAAAACCTGTACAGACATTCCTAACCAAAAAATTTCTCATAGAACTTTCAAAAGTGACCGATCATGAA
>JANQST010000425.1 GCA_028279155.1 Cyclobacteriaceae bacterium | reverse complement strand
CAGATGCAGACATTGGTTTTCCTGTCAAAACAGGTCTATCAAGATTGCTACCTACCTGGTATTTATCTAAAAGCACAGAGCCATCGTCAATAATCTGATCCAATTGATTGATGGAATCACCGGAGTAGTTGTTGCCATTGATATTAAACGCGCTGTTTTCATGGCACCTTCCCAAACAGCACATATGCCCGATTTCCTCAGCTTTGAATTTGCCGGAAAGTTTTGACTTCACATCATCCTGAGTACCTGCAACGAGGCAAGCACTTCCATTACACACGTGTGCCTTTACACCTTCGTGTTCTTTTTTCAGAAAATCATAAAATGAAGCTGTTCCATATGTTATGGCCTCACCCATCAAATATTCGTGCGCCAGGGCTCGCAGGGATTCATCATGAGGGGTTCCCTCAACTTTTGATTTTTCAACCAATCGCTCAAACAGGTTGTTTTCCAACCCCTTTCTTCCCGATAATGAGCTCAGATTATCTGACATATAATTTTATTCGTTTCAAAAAAGCACTCTTTAAGTATTAAAGTAAGCAATTTATCCACAATTATCCTTGATTTTAAGGCATTAGAGCAAGGATTAGATGATCAGCGGACAAACGAGAATCAAGACTGATTGAGAATTCGTTGTTCAGCGTTGTAGATATTAAATTTTTTCTCACCCAGAAACCCTATAAGCGTAATACCAAAGTCTTTTGCCATGTCTACTGCAAGGCTAGATGGTGCTCCAACAGCAGCAATAACAGGAATCTGTGCTCGCACTGCTTTTTGGACCAATTCAAAGCTGATTCTCCCGCTTAACAAGAGAATGGAGGATTTCAATTGATCTTCATTTGTAACGAGTGAATGTCCAATGAGTTTATCTAGCGCGTTGTGTCGTCCAACATCCTCACGGTGTGCGATTAAATTTCCTTCCAGATCAAAAACAGCTGAAGCGTGAAGTCCCCCTGTATGCTTAAATACCTCTTGTGCCTCTCGTAGTTTTTGGGGCAATTCGAAAATCAAATTTTGATCAACCTGGATTGAATCCTGCGGTAACGGCTCACACGTTACATTGATTGCTTCAATTGCAGCCTTACCACAAACACCACAACTTGAGGTCGTGTAAAAATTTCGATTGAACTGATCAGGATCAAGATTTATGGCCGGTGACAGTTCAACACGCATCACATTTTCGTGATTCTCCACTGTTCCTAAGTCATCACAATACTTAACACTCAACACATCATTCATTGAGTTGATGATTCCCTCGCTAAACAAAAATCCAAGGCACAGCTCTTCATCGTGAGTGGGCGTCCGCATTGTAACAGCAAGGGTCATTTGATCTCTTGCCTCCTCCGGACCATACCCCAACCGGATTTCTAGCGGCTCTTCGGTAACGATTAAATCCGGGGTAGATTTCGAAGACTCTCTCCCTACTTTCAGAATCTCTACATTTTGAACACTTGACATAAGGATAAAATTATGGGAAATACCAGTAACAATTGTTTTTATGAAAGCATCTAATATTTCGTTGCTGCCATCTAAAGAAACGTATCAAATTTGAAGCTATTAGGTACCTTTCCGAAGCATACTAGAAATGAGAATTAGAAAGACACTTTTGATAAAGGTTGGAATTACATTTATTGTAGTTGCGGCAATTGTTTGCTTGCAACTATTTCAACG
This sequence comes from Cyclobacteriaceae bacterium, assembly GCA_028279155.1. Taxonomy (GTDB): domain Bacteria; phylum Bacteroidota; class Bacteroidia; order Cytophagales; family Cyclobacteriaceae; genus Ekhidna. Next base: position 16,533 of record JANQST010000425.1, on the reverse strand, counting down.
TTATACCTGGACCGAAATAACAGGCAGAACGCTCGGAGTTGATGAACTGATCATTTTGTTTCTTGGCTATACCATTTTTATTTTCATAAGTCCTGCTATCTACCTATTTCATAAACGTCATTCTTTTGATCGACGAAACCTTGGAAGAGTCTTTGTCATTCATACTCTTTCCAGCCTTGTTTTCGCCTTGATTCATAGTTTGATGTTTAGTTTGGTCTATTACATTGTAAACCCAATTTGGCAAGATTATTCCTTCCTACTTCTCTATCAAGATGTATTGCTTAACTACCTCAATGCTGGTCTCATATTTTACTGGATAGCTGTTATTTTCTCTGAAGGATATGATCGCTTCATGAAAACGGAATATTCCGGTGAATCGACATTGGCAATTAAAGATCAAGGCAGGACTCATTTATTGAAAATGGATGAAATCCAATATTTGTTGAGCGCGGATAATTATGTGAAGGTAATCGTTGGTGATAAAAAGGTAATCACACGGGAAAGCATGAACAATCTTGAGAAAAAACTCAATCCCGAATTCTTCCTACGTGTCCATCGCTCTGCACTTGTTAACAGATTCTTTATCTCAGAAATTACGAGAACACAAACAGGTGAAATCAACCTTGTAATGAAGGACTCCACTGTACTTCCTTTGAGTAGGAGAAGGAAAGAGGCCAAAGCTTTGCTGGCCATGCAGCTGAATTAGACCCCCATTCACAGCAATTCTCCAGCCATTGGCCACATAACAATTGAGATGGTCAACTTTTCATGATTTCAAACGAAAAATTGCGTCAAATCAATTACTCAATGATCATGAAGAAAACGATACTCATTGCGCTGTCCTTTTGGATTCTCCAACTTAACCATGCACAGGATTTACCAATCCAAGATACTTCGAAAGTTGTCAAGGTCAGCAAGGGGCTATTAAAATCTTATACAGGCCACTACAAATTAAACGATATGGCTTTTCGCCTTGAAATTATACTTGAGCAGGAACAGCTCTACGCAGATGTTGCGGGTATGGGGAAAATCCAGTTAATCCCCGGATCTGACAATGCTTTCCAGGCGAAAGAAATTCAAGCACAACTTGAGTTCATCTCCATAAACGGCAAGGTCGATAAATTCAAATTCTACCAGGGAGGTGATGTGATTGAAGCAGAGAGAACAGAAGCTCCCCCAAAATTGAATTATGACAAGATTTCCGTAGGAGACAATAGAATCGATTATTCAAAAGTGATAGCTCCCTTCACAGCAGAATGGGACCTTATTATTAAAGATAGAAAAATTGGTACTGCCACTACCAGTCTCAGGCATGCGGTATTCAACGGACAATCGGCTTACCATGGAGGTTCAATCATACGATACGAATCCATGGGAAATAAACCATTCGCAGATGTTGGCATTTTCTCAAAAGAAGACCATCGGCTCCTCTGGGCTCGCAACGCGATTAGTCAAACGGACGAAATAACATCAGTTGTGAATGGTACTGAATCAACGAGGTATACAATCGATATCAACACAGGTAAAATCAGCGAGCAAAAGACCATTGACTACCAGCAATTCATCAATGGAGCAGGAATTCAATCTTTGTTAGCAATGGAAATAAAAGAAGGAATGACTGTTCAGTTTCCGGTTTCCGGATTTGATGAAATCAGTTGGGCTAAAGTTTTGATAAAAGGTAAAGAAGAAATCTACATTGAGTCACTTGATAAAAAGTACAATGCCTGGAAACTGGAGTATTCAACTGGAACGGAACGGTGGATTATAGATGAAGCACCTTATTTGATTAAATGGAAGATGCCAACCGGTATGCTTTGGGAATTAAAGAGTTTCATTGACTAAGAATATAAATAGTTGTTTTTCTTGAGGGAGGTATCTGTATAGTTATCTCCCTTCCCATTCACGACGTTTGGCGTTCCTTTCACGAAAAACAAGACCGTACATCGCCTAACTCCTTCTTCCAGGCCGTTCTTTCAAAATAAAAAATGAATCGAAAAGCTTTTCTAAAGAAAGGGGCATTGGGTGGTGGCATACTACTTTCAGCTCCAACAATCTTGATCGGACAAGATCGAGCTACAATCACAAAGGAAGAAATTAAAGAGTTTGTTTTTGCTGCTCACAAAGATTTTGATCAAGTCAAAAGAATAGTGGAAGAAAAACCCCTGATTTTGAATTGCACCAACCAAAGAATCAGGGGTGACTTTGAGACTGCCGTTGGCGGAGCTTCACATATGGGATTGAGAGACATTGCCGACTTACTTGTAGCCAAAGGAGCAAGGTTGGATATTTTCAATTATGCTTTCTTAGGTTATACTGATTTTGTGATCAAGCTAGTAACTGACTATCCTTCACTTTTAAATTCACCAGGCCCTCATGGATTTAATCTGCTTCACCATGCAAAAGTTGGTAACAATCAAAATTTAGAAGAGTGGCTCATGGAAAAAGGATTAACCGTGACTCATTTTAAAGGGGTATTCGGTTAGAACTATTGGTGAGTGGAATATTGAAAGTAGTAGTGAATCTAATCGTTAGATTTACACTGGATGAACACGAACTTATTCTTGAGAATGATAAATGCTAAAAGTGAGTATTCAAAGATCCTTATCTACTCTTCAGTATTCCTGTTCATCATTTTTTTAATCCTAATGGGACAAAATGTCCTGAGGTATGGTGCCAGTGACCATTACAATCCATGGCGCTCTATATTTTATTTAGTAATTTCTGTACTTTTCTTCATCCCACTGGTACCATTTGTCTACTCCTATGGGAAGAAGAATTTTTTATCTAATCCCAGGATTTTCTGGTTGATCGCTGTTCTACTAACGATAACCACCTTATTCATCTTCCTTGTTGTTTCTAACCTTGCATTATGGCTTGCCGGATACTACGACAATTTTTTTGATCTGCTTTATGTAAGAAGATATTTTGGACGTGAAGCACTTTTTCACCTTTTGCTATTAGTGGTTTGTTTCTATTTCATTCGGACAGGATCTCAAGGTGAACATAAGTTGGTTTCCGGAACGTTAGGAAGAAAAGAGATAACGATCAGAACAGATCTCATCCGCTGGATAGAATCAGATGATCACTACTTGAAAATTCATACCAACGAATCCTCACTTTTGAAAAGAAGTACATTGGAACAAATGGCGGAAGAACTTAAGCCGAATTTTGTTCGAATTCATCGTAAATACCTGGTTAATAAGGAACAAATCATAGGAAAGGAAAAACAACAACGTGATGAGTTCGTAATTCTAAGATCCGGTGAGCGATTGAAAGTAGGCCGCTCGTATCGTCCTTTCGATATTTAACTTTTAGCACATGAAAAGCAAACTTTCAGTATTAGCTATCCTGCTTTCGAATATCTCATTTTCGCAGGACTATCTTGAAGTACTATCAGACTACCACAAGGGTTTCGCAAAGACCAATTTCACCTTGATAAAGAACTCAATTTCTAATCAATTGAACATGATCAATGGAAATTATTCGGATGACCCTTCGAAGTGGCAGGCGCACCAATTTCTATCTGGTACTAGTATTGATGAATGGATAAACATGATGTTGGAAAATGCAGGTCCCTTTCAGAATTCGTTTGAGATAAAAAATCACAATACAAGGAACAACGCTGCAATTGTAGTTACAAATGAAACAGGACGGAACAAGTTCAGAGAATGGAAAGATGAAGAGGTTGTCTATTACTTCGGTAAGGTCGAAAACACCTGGAAGCTGACCGGCTTCTTTATTAAGAATTTAAAAAATCCAGAATAGCAGTTAAGTCGTGAACTGCCCTATTTTCTTTTCCTTGTATTGGGAAGGCGAACACCCTACAAACTTTTTAAAAGCCAGGTGAAAGGAAGTTTTGTTACTAAAACCAACATCAATGGCCAAAAGATTGATCCTTGTGTCAGCAGCTATCCTGGCCTTTGCCTCCTCTATTCTGTAAGCATTAATGAACTCAGAAAAGTTTCGATTTGAGTGTTCATTGATCACCTGCGACAGTTGATGTGGAGTCACTGATAGTTGATCTGCCAAACCAGCCAATCGCAGCTCACTATCCGTAAAAACTTTAGTCTCCTTCAAGTACTGCTGGATTCGTTCATAGAGGTGTTGACTTGCAGATGGAGTAAGTGTTGTAGACTGATACTTTGTCTGCTCAACCTTAATCCCGTTGAGCAACTTACTTTTTGTGAATCCAAGGTATCCAATGAAGTATATGAAGGTCGCAGATCCAAAGGCTATGATGTAATCTGAGCTGATGTTTGATAGCTCAGAAAAGATCAAAATGAGGTATACAATGAACAGGCCAACATACAGGCCATAGGCCAGGAATATTTGAAACAGCCAATTCTTTCCATTCAGAATCCTGGATTCAGATTTTCTTTGATAAACATCAAGCTGCTTGAAAACGCTGTAGGTGTAATAGATCAAGGAACCAATACTAACAATCGGCAAGATCAAGGCATTAATTGGGTTCAAAAACCAAGTCTCTAAAGAGGCTAATTTCTCGCCACTTGAACTGAAATAGTATGGAGCCAGGTAAATGAACACAGCCAATGGAAGTATGAAATGGGGCCAATCCGATCTTGTACTGACTGAATTTGATTTAATGGCTTCCTTGAAGTAGCAATGAATCAATGGTCCATATAGAAAAGGAAAGACCATGCTGATGCCAAGAAGATGTGGAAAGTCCTTGAAGTATTCGGACCAAAACCAAACATTGTCAATTAAGGAAATTGAATACAACAGGATTAGTGTACCTAATAGTGCGTTTTTTCTATCCGGACTTTTGACAACCCAGAGCAAAACAGACAAAAAAATACCTTGAGCTGATGCTACGAGAAAGAGAGATGTCCATTGGTCCAATGACCCATTCATGGTTTCAATTTATTGGTTATGAAATGTTAAATGGTCAACATTTATAATTATTAACATTTTCCATTTCCAGGTGTCGTTCCTTGCTGGAAAAAATAATTCAGATGAAACGACTAACGATTGCTATAAGCGTATGTTTTTTATTCATTATACCATCAAAGGCCCAGGATGCCAAAGCTCTTGAAATCTTGAATAAAGTCAATGCTTCTCTCAACCAGCTAAAAACTTTTCAATATGACTACACCTATGAAGGTTGGGGTAAGGTAGCCGGGAAATTTGATGGTACTGTTAAAATCAGCAAAGAGCAAGGTTTACAGCTTCGGGTTGATCTCAATACCATTGGTGCTAATGGGAAATACAAGAAACAAGAATCCATCTATACGAATGGTGATAGTTTAAGGGTCCTGGACAAAACAGACAACAAGCTTCGGTACGGAACGGCCTCCGGTGGTTCGGCCTATCTAATGTCTTACGCGTGGTACGCTGTTTTTCGAGAGCACTTGATACCTGCGGATCCATTTGCGAAGAATTTTTCAGATTCAACATTGAAGTATGAAGGGATCGAAAAGATTAAGGGCAAAGAATGCCATGTAGTGAGCATGAATAATCCATGGGGGGACAGAAATTTCTGGTATTTCGGAACTTCAGATTACCAGGTCTACGGACAGCGACAAGAAAACAATCAAAAAGAAGTTGAGGGCGGTTTTAAGTTTGAAATGACATCCCTTAAGGTCAATGAAAGCATCGCTCCTGATCAATTCCTTTTTATTCTCTCAAAAGACGTTTCTAAAAGCAATGAAAATGAACGCATCATTGCAGTTGGAAAAAAGGCTCCAGAGTGGACACTGCAAAACGGAGCAAATGAAAACATTAGCAGCCGAGATCTCAAAGGTAAAATTGTTGTCCTGGACTTTTGGGCCAGCTGGTGTGCTCCGTGTTGGCAAATAATGCCAGCTGTTGATAAAATCAAATCAGATTATGCTACAAAAAATGTCGAAGTATTTGGAGTAAATGTTTGGGAGAATCCCAAGCTGGAGATTGATCAATACCTTGTCAAGAAGAAGCTAAACCATTATGAAGTTTTATTTGATAAAGAAGCAGTAGTAGCCGAAAGTTTCAAAATAGGCTCACTGCCATTAATTGTAATCATTGGTACTGATGGCAATATCCTCTATCACAATAGTGGCGCAGATAGAGAATTCGACAAAAACATCAGGAAGATACTTGATCAGGAAGTTGATTAGGTTGTTACTTTTTTCAAGGGTAAAGGGCAAATAGCCCTTTACTTGTTTTTCTTTAATCAATCCACTCAGCTACAAACAAATTGGTATCCCTTGTTCCACCATTGAATCTGTTTGAAGACCAAACCAGGTATTTACCATCAGGACTGAACATTGGAAAAGAATCAAAGGTCTCGTCAAAAGTTATCTGTTCTAAACCCGATCCATCCAGATTTACGGTAAATAGATTAAAAGGAAACCCGCGTTGTGAAGCATGGTTCGAAGAAAAGATCACCTTGTTGCCAGACGGAGTAAAGAACGGCGCCCAGTTTGCGTTGCCAAGTTGTGTGATCTGCTTCGCATCTGATCCATCGGAATTAGCTATGTACAATTCCATTTGTGTCGGTTGTGCCAAACCCTGCGCTAAAAGATCTTGGTACACCTTAACTTCTTCATGCGTTTTTGGTCGGGAGGCACGCCAAATAATTTTACTGCCATCAGGAGAGAAGAAAGCCCCCCCATCGTACCCAAGCTCATCCGTCAATTGCACCACATCAGAACCATCCAGGTTCATCGTGTACAATTCCAAATCTCCCGTACGCATGGATGTGAAAATAATTCGATCACCTTTTGGAGAAACAGTCGCTTCTGCATCATACCCTTCTTCAGTCGTCAATTGTCTTCTAATCTCACCATTTAGGTTTGCAACGAAAATATCGTAGCCTTCGTAGATCGGCCACACATATTTACCATCCACAGATCGCGGTGGGTTTTCCGGACAAGATACATTGGCCAAATGCGTTGATCCATAAACAATTAGAGAATCTCCAGGCAAAAAATAGGAACAAGTAGTTCTCCCCTGGCTTGTACTCACCATCGCTGGTTGTTTGCCTCTTTCAGCATCTGAAACCTTCATTGTAAATATCTGATCACACTCCACTCCCCACTCCGAATAATCGGATTGAAAAACCAGGCTTTGACCGTCAAAACTCCAATATGCTTCCGCATTATTTCCGCCCCAGGTCAGCTGTCTAATATTTCTTAAGTGCACTTCATTTTCATAGCGAAGTGTATCGACACGCGAAGCTGTTTCGGAATTTTGATTGTTGGTTTGACAAGAAAAAGTGGCAATAGCGGTGATTAAGAGGAATAAATTCTTCATGGTCGGTTATCTTCGGAATGCGAAACTAATCCTAATTCCAACCATGAGAAAGTATTTGGCACTTATCATTCTGACGTTCATTCTCCTTAATTGCTCACAAAAAGCTCCATATGACCCAATTGGGCAGATCACTAAGGATATCGCAATTCTGGCTAGCGATTCGCTGATGGGTAGAGAAGTAGGAACAGAAGGTGAGAAAATGGCAGCAGATTATATATCCAATGAATACACCAAGGCGGGGTTATCTCCAGCTGGAACGGATGGCTTCTATCAATCCTTTTTTGTGAAAGACTCGGATAATCCTCATGAGCAAGCTCAAGTTGGAGTAGCTGAAGATTCAGCTGGAATTACTGGATATAATGTATTGGGCCTAATCGACAATGCAAGTGATGAAATTGTAATTATTGGTGCCCATTATGATCACCTTGGTTTGGGTACCTTTTCTTCGCTCCATCGAGGGGAAGAGGCCGTTCATAATGGGGCCGATGACAATGCAAGCGGCGTAGCTGCAATGCTCCATCTTGCTAGAAGCCTTAAAACAAAAAATCTTAATCGAGATGTACTCTTCATTGGAATGTCCGGAGAAGAAAAGGGACTTTGGGGGTCCAATTATTTCTCCAAGAATCCAACCATTGATCTTTCTAAGGTCAATTACATGATCAATATGGATATGGTTGGAAGATTGGATCAAGTCAAAGGGCTAGCGGTAAATGGAACTGGCACCTCTCCTATTTGGAATTGGATGCTTGACAATTCCAATGCTGACAGCCTAAAGCTCATCAAAAGTGAGTCAGGGGTAGGTCCATCCGATCATACTTCTTTTTATCTTCAGGACATTCCTGTCCTTCATTTCTTCTCTGGACAACATGAAGATTATCACAAACCCGGAGACGATGCAGAAAAAATAAACGAAGAAGGTATTCTCCTCATAGCATCATTGATCGAAAGAATTGTCATAGATCTAGATGACGAAGAAAAGATTGCCTTCACGAAGACTAAAGATGAGTCCAGAGATAGTCCTCGTTTCACTGTCACGCTTGGCGTGGTCCCAGATTATCTTTATGATGGTAATGGAATGCGCATTGATGGAGTGAGTGAAGATAAACCAGCCAAACGTGCAGGGATACAGAAAGGTGATATTGTCATTCAATTAGGGGATAGTGCTGTTACAGATATGATGAGCTACATGCGTGCACTATCGGCATTTCAAAAGGGAGACGAAACCTTAGTCACGATCGAGCGAAACGGTGAAAGAATCAGTTATGAAATAGAATTCTGATTACGGAATGGTTAATGGTTTAAAGTATCCTTAGTGTTAAGTCTTAGATCAATAACCTAATTCAAAATGAAAAGACTCAGACTAATCCTAATTCTATTCCTTATTTATACCACTGTAGATGGGCAGTCCCTTCGGGATATCTACCAGGAAGGGCTCAAAGCTTACGAAGAAAAAAACTACCAGCTCTTTAAGGAGAAGATGTACACGATCGATACGATGCGTCCAAATTATCCTCCTGTAGTTTACAATTTAGCTGGCGGTTATGCGCTTACAGGTGACCTGGAAATGTCATTTCAAACACTCAGACAATACATCCTGATGAATGCTACCCAGGATTTCACCAAAGATGCTGACTTTGCAGCACTACTTGAAAAAGAAGAATTTCAACAGATCGTACAACAGCAAAAAGAACTGACTAAAGAAATCCCGGTTGAGGTAGCATATGAATTTCCTATACTTAAATCCCACTCAGAATGCATTACCTATTCGAAAAAGCAAAAAGCTTTTTTCCTGGGCGGAGTTCGAGATGGTCAAATATGGAAAGTGAGTGATGGAAAAGATCCGGAAATTTGGGCTGAATCCCCGGAGAATTCATGGGCTGTGATGGGGCTTGAAATTTCAAAGGATGGAAAAACACTTTGGGCCTGCACATCCGCAATGACAAACTTCGAAAACCTCAAGGAAGCAGATAAAGGAAAAGTCAGTGTCTTGAAGTATGACTTGAAAAAAGGAGAATTGCTTGAGACTTTTGCTATTCCCGCTAATCATGTTTTTGGAGATATGATCACGGACTCACAAGGAAACGCATACATATCTGATGGTGTCGAAAACAAACTCTATTGGATCAGTAAAGAAAAAGGCAAACTGGAAGTTTTTGCTGATCTAAACGAGCAAATCATTAATCTTCAAGGGTTGACTTTCAATGAAGATGAATCCGCTATGTACTTATCTGATTACATTGACGGGATCTATAAGCTGGATATGAACAGCAGGACACTTGAAAAATTAATGGTGCCAGATAATGTCCTATTAAAAGGCATTGATGGACTTTATTTCCTGGATAATGAGTTGATTGGTCTACACAATGGAACCCAACCCAATCGATTGGTTAGCTACTCATTGAGTGACCTTGGTAATGAGATACTAACAAAAGAAGTAATTGCCCAGTCCGGAAAATTAGGAGAACCCACACAAGGGACCATCGTTGATGGAGAATTCTATTTCATTTCCAATAGCCCATGGAGTGCTTATGACAGGGAAGGTAATTTCAATCCAGGTGATGGACCAGCTATCATTGGAAAATTGCCTAAATAGCAAGAAATTCAATTTTTGTCCATGTAAAATTCAGTTGATCGTCTCAGATTATGGAATATTTAGTTTTAATAAGCGCAGTTGACCAAAACGGTCTCAGTCCATCAGAGGAAGAAAAATGTATGGCGGATTATGCCGCTTGGGCACAAACGCTTGGAGAAAAACACGTTTTTGCAAGACGACTTGATGTTTCACCTGGTCGACAATTAAAAAGCAAACAGATTCCATTGACCGATGGGCCTTTTGCTGAGGCGAAAGAACTAATCGTGGGAATTATTGTCCTCAGTGCCTCGTCAATAAATGAAGCTTCAAAAATTGCTGAATCCTGTCCGTTGAGAGAATACTTTGAGCTTTTGGTAAAGGAGGTGAAAGTCTGATATTAGTTAACTTAATGTTGTTCTTGTGAACTTAGAGCCATGGATATAACTAACGTTGTAAGTATCGTAGGCATCATTCAAGTCGTATTCCTACTAGTCCTTATCGTACCCAATTCCAATAAAATTCCAAACAGGTACGCTACTTACCTATTGCTCGTATTGCTCATAGATCTAACATGGTATTTGTCATTCAGACTTGGTGCCTTGGACAACCAACCTATTTTTTGGGGACTAGGTGTGGTTATTTTATTTCTGTATGGACCAATTCTCTACTACTATGTCAAGTACACACTTCAACCAGATATCTCAAAATCAAAATCACGATTGAATTTACATCTTATTCCAGCTCTTGTGATCTTGATTTGTTCCTCTCCGGTTTTTCTGGCCGACAACATTAATCCTATTCTCAATGAATTTAAGAAGGATCTCCCAGTGATTTTTTCTGTTTACAGTGTAAAGGAGATCATTTTCAATTTTCTTATATGGTATGGTCATGTACTGATTTATATATTCTTAAGTCTTCAACGAATTCGAAAATTTGAAAAAAACAATCAGGGGGTTTCCAAACACATAAAATGGCTTAAAACCTTGACGACTGGTTATATAATATTTGCATTTATAGGTGCAGGTGTTTTTCTGTTGAAACCCTTCTTTCAATGGGAAATCACTTCTTATGAAATTCTTAATGTTTTATTGGTTTTTCACATTTTTGTAATCAGCTATATAGGATACACCAAGCAAGACACACTTAGTAACCCAATACAGTACATAAAGTATAAAAGTTCTACCCTCAAGAAAGAGAAGCAAGAGGAGTATCTCAAAAAACTGCTAAGCTATTTCGAACATGAAAAACCGTACCTGGATCAGGACCTGACCATCTCCCAAGTTTCATCGAATTTGAATATTCTAAATGCCCACCTTTCTCAGGTAATAAACAATAGTTTAGGACAGGGCTTCAATGAATTTGTCAATTCTTACCGAGTAGATCTTGCTAAAGAGCTAATCATTGATCCTGAAAAGGAAATTTATACCATAGAAGCAATTGCCAATGAAGCTGGATTTAGATCAAAGTCATCTTTCAACTCTGCATTCAAAAAGAAATTAGGAATGACACCATCACAGTTCAAGGCTGGCAATAAATCTTAGAGATATTATTGTAATGCTGCAATGATGCCTGAACGAATATTTCCAAATCGTATGGATGTATAAATCACTACACACAGGATCAAAATCAATATTTGATTAGGAATACAGCTGGTTACATTGATCCGCAAAAGTCAATGACCAAAATAGAATCTACCTCGTACCCTGTATTACAGCGTGCAATTTGGCTATACTCGTTCCGGATTTTTACAAATGACGAAAATTGGATTACGAAACCGAATTCTTACTGGGTTGTTTCTTTTCAGCTATGGAATATTGAAGTACATGTATGAGGCAAGTCAGAATGTGAAAATTCGCTGGCACAATTTCTCATTGTCGCTGGCGATCATTCTGACGACGAAAGTGAAAGTAGTATCCACTAAAGAGGAATAGCACATAATAGCAATTGACCCATCAAAAAGTAAAAAGCAAACCATGAATGAATTAAGTATTGGAATTATTTTGATTGGTATATTTCTCGCTACATGTTTATCCATTCCAAATTACGTGGTTGAATCTGGAGAATTTCAACCACTCCAAAAATCAACCAATAGCTATCAAGATTCCGTAAATCTTATGCTAGAAATGCATGCTAATTCTTTTTTGGAAGCTCCAAACGTTAGCTCTGTTTCCATAGGAGTTTATAAAAACGGCCGGAAATACACTGGTCATTTCGGAATATTAAGTGAAACATCTAAGGAAAGTCCCACAGATCAAACAATTTACGAAATAGGTTCAAATACCAAAACCTTTGCTGGATTTCTTACCGCCAAAGCAGTGATGGAAGGAAAATTAAGACTAGAAGATAATGTTTCGAGCTATTTGGATGAACCTTACCCAAACTTATCCATGGGTGATTCCACAGTGAAAATCAAGCATTTACTAACACATACTAGCGGTTTGATCAATATACTTCCGGTTGAAGTATTTGAACTGTTGGGAAAGGAAACAGAACCAGAAACTCCGGGCAAAATAAATCAAGTATTAAGGCAATATAATAAGGAGCTCTTTCTTAAAGATTTACATGAAGTCCAGCTTAAATACGAGCCTGGGAATAGATTTTCGTATTCGAATGCGGCTGTTGAGCTATTGGGATACATTTTACAAAAAGTCAATGAAGACAGCTTCGATAGGCTTCTGAAAACATACATCTTTGAAAAAGCAGCAATGACAAGCACAAAGCTTGAATTGACAGAAAAAGACAAACCTCGAATTGCCCCTGGCAAAAGTTTCAGCAATCAGCCCAACCCACTCTTTTATAACCCGCTTTGGGGCGCAGCATACAAGCTTAACTCCACAACTACCGACATGGTTAACTATTTGGGCTTCCAGCTTGATTCAACAAACAGTATTGCTAAAAAATCGAGAGAAATCCTATTTGAAAGCAGAAGAAGAATAGCTTATCTATGGCGTGCCGATATTGACCCAGAAGGCAAAGAATTCTTCTTTCATCATGGTGGTTCATTCAGAACTCAAAACATGATATTTATTTTTCCCGAGCGAGAGCTTGGCATTGTAGTAATCACCAATCGGAGTGATTACCAAACAGGTCCTCAACTAAGAAAATTAGCTATGGATCTTTCCGAAGCGCTTATGTAATCAAATGATCGTTGAGAATCTACCTTCGAAGACCTTGTAGACCTGTTCTAACAATGATCCCTAGAAGTAACAAACACGAATGTCCCCGTCGAAATGCTCATTGTCAGTCAACTGTGTTCTTGACTCATCAAAAAGATCATATCGATATAATTCCCAATCACCTCCACGGTTACTTCCATAGTAAATACTTGATCCATCTTTGGACCATCTTGCTATCAATTCCAGTTCGCTCGTGTTGCTCACATTCATAACTTCCCTTGTTTCCAGATTGAGGATTGCAATTTCATAATTGGATTTACCATACCTATTGGTGCTAAAAAGTAGCTTTTTCCCATCAGGAGAAAGCTGTCCTCGCTCATCGTCCGCTTGATTATTCGTCAAATTTGAAATTTGCTTCTTCATTGGATCATACAGGTACACTTCATTGTTTCCTTCAGAATCATTTGTGAGTATCACCTTATCGTTATTGAAAGTCCAACTTGGATATAGTGAATTCCCCTCTAACTCATTTGTAATATTCTTAGGGCTCTGGCCTGAGCTTCTTATGAATACATCTCCATTGCATGCATACAATTCAGTGTATATCGAGCTACCGTACAAGACATTTTTATCATCTAGAATACAATTGGCTGGCTGTTCAATTTTGTATTCCTTCTTGTTTAAAAGATCAAGACTATAGCGATTCACATCATTATTCTCTTGCCTTAGAAATGTGATTTCATTTTTGCTTAACCATGTGGGAGCCCATTCATTGGTTTCAGCAAATGTCAGTTGTTCCAATTTTCCATCGGATGACATCAGGAAGATATCTGAATTTGAATTTCGATCTGATACAAACAAGACACGATCGCTTTCAATTCCCAACTGACCAAAGTTGGAAATAGAATAAAAGATTAGAAGAAAGTAGTGCAATGGCATTTTACGTATTCAACTTTTTAATGAAGAGGTGACCACCAAGTAAAATACCACCTAACATCACAAAAAGAGAAGCCACAAAGAAAGATTCTTCACCGTCCTTTATCGTAGAAACATTGGCAAGCATGTAAACAAGCGTTAGCAAGGCAACTGCAATAACGTTCCTCCAATGGTTCACCTTAGCGATTCTAGCAGTAAAATATCCTCCTATAGTAGAAAAAATAGCATTAGATACTAACCGATATCCTACGAAATAATTACCGCTAATTGTCCCATCAAGAAACTTGTTTAGAATAAAATGAATGGTGTAGAAACCAAAGAGTATTAAAAAACCGAAGACAATTCTTAATAATACTTTTCCCATACAATATTTGTTTAATTTATTGAACTAATTAATCAAGCACAGCAATCTTAATTCGCTCAAATGCTAAAGAGTTGAGTTGCAAAGGCTATAGTGTACGGAAGTATAAATTCATACAAATCCCTTTTACCGAATCAAAGGTTGACCATTGAAACAAGCTAGAATTGAATTGTAGTAGCACATGAATTTAACATGGATCAAGCGAACCAAAATTAAAGTCCTCGCAATCCGATTTCATGAAATCTTTATTAAAGTCAATTTTCTTTTCAACGCTGTTGGCATTTGCTCAAAGTTCATTCTCACAGGACTTAGAGGTTTCTAAAGAATACAGCATTATATATGGGAGTAGTCCTAACATTGAATCATCGGCTGAATCAATTGTTGGTGTATCGTCTTTTGTTTTTGATCAGGTAAATACAACAATTGAAGAAGTTGATGAACGAGGATTAAGATTCCTATTAAGGTTCACCAACCTGACATTTTTACAACTTTACGCTGGTGGATTAGCCTACGGAACTTTGATGCATGAGCAGTTTGGTCACAAATCGAGAGCCAATGAATTTGGTTTACCACTTGAGCTCAAATACAATTTCCCAGGACTTGGAGGAGATTTCTACTTCCCTGTATCCCAAGATATTCCCTCTTTGCAGCGTCAACTGGTAGTGGGAGCTGGTTTTGAAGCTTCATCATTCATTGCCTTTCATGCTACTAAATCAATGTATAAAAACGAATACAGTGGCACCTACATTGGATGGTATTTTATGGCTGGGAAAGTAATTGAAGGAGCACTTACTTCGCAAATGGACATTGTACCATTTCTCGAAGACCCCAATCGATATTATGCCACAAATACCAGGCTCTCTAGGAATCCCATTCCAAACGACCCCCTGGCCTATCTTCTTGCACTGACAGAGAGTTATGGATACTTTGATGACTTTTTAGACTCGCAAGAGCCTTGGGTCCAGCGAGTCGATGATATGACATTATATACAGACAATACCTTTATCAATGATCAGAATGAAAGAATAAAAAAGACCCAGCTTCTTGCCGCCATTGATCCTTCTAATCTATATGCACTATACGGCACCTTTATTTACTTGTTTAAAGGAACTCTTTTCATGAAACCCTTTATGCCCAAGATTAATGGAATTTCATTCATGCCATCAGTAAGAGCAAACTATGGAGAATTGGGAGCTGAAAACTATTTCGACTTGTACATGAAATTGCCAAAGAAACTATTCATCAGTTTTAACTATAGGTCCGGTGGAAATATGTTTCATCTAGTAAGAGGAGGAGGAATTGAATTCGAAAATATCAACATTAAGCAGCTCCAACTGGGTGTTCAATTTGATTACTGGAAAAATCAACGTCAAGGAAGTAATAACATTAATTTCCTTTTAAAAAACAGGTATACACCTAATGAAAAGGTATCTATGTATGCTTCTTTTGGTTACAAATCTGAAGGTTTCCTTATGGGGAAACCTTTCCAAGGGGGTTTTTATGGATATTTTGGAATAGGAATAAACATGAGATACATGGCTAGGCAATAGGACATCCTTAGAACCAAGAATACTATGCGTATTATTACTCCTGCGAAATCAAATTAATTTCTACAAAACCCATTTACCAAATATTTCGTATGTACTATGCATTAACAAGTACTAACTAATACCTAAGTAACCTTTGATGCAACCTTTTGTCTTTATAAAGCATCAAACCCAATGTGAAACCTAAAAAACTCAAAACCATGAAAGGACAGTTCAAATCTATTGCAGTCATATTGGCTACAATTTTCAGTTTAAGCCTACTCGCACAAGACAGTGGGTTTATTTATGGAAAAGTCACTACAGAGGACGGTGACGAATACGAAGGCCCTATCCGCTGGGGTAAAGAAGAAGTCTATTGGACAGACATGTTCAATGCTTCAAAGGATGAAAACAGGAATCTCGACTATTTATCTGACAGAGAATTAGAGTCTCTGGAAGATAGGTATTACAGCACAAGGTATGGAAATGGAGTAATCCGCCTCATGAACGTTTCCTGGGATTTCGATGACAATGATGACAATGATTTTGTCCACGAATTCTCTTGTGAATTCGGTAATCTCAAGTCGTTACGTCTAAGGAGCAGAAGCAGAGCTTACATCAAGCTGAGAAATGGAGAAGAAATTGAAATCGAAGGCAGTGGATACAATGATATTGGTGCCAAAATTCGAGTTCTAGACAAGGATCTTGGTCTTGTAGCCCTATCCTGGAGCCGAATTGATGAGATTGAGTTCATGAGAACACCGTCACAGC
>JANQST010000411.1 GCA_028279155.1 Cyclobacteriaceae bacterium | reverse complement strand
AAACCTGATCATCCGAACTGCTACCACCGGCGATTTGATGGTGATCGTACAAGTTTTCCAAAAGGATGAAGAAAAGATCAACCTTGTGATGAACTTTCTTAAAAAGGAATTTCCATCCATTACCTCATTGATGTATGTCGTGAATGAAAAGGGCAATGACTCCTTTTATGATCTGGATGTAATCCTTTTTGATGGTAAGGATCATATTATGGAAGAGATGGATGATTTGCAGTTCAAAATTGGTCCTAAATCGTTTTACCAAACGAATTCAGATCAGGCCCATGAATTGTACAAGATAGCCGCAGATTTTGCGGAATTAAAGGGAGACGAATTGGTCTATGATCTTTACACGGGTACGGGAACTATTGCCAATTTCATTGCAAGTAAGTCGAAGAAAGTTGTCGGAATTGAGTCTGTAGAAGAAGCGATTGAAGATGCCAAAGTCAATTCTCAGTTAAATGAAATTACAAATACGGAATTCTTTGCAGGAGATATGAAAGATCTCTTAGCGAATGAATTCATCAATGAACATGGCAAGCCGGATGTGATCATCACTGATCCTCCAAGGGCGGGAATGCATCCAAGGGTAACTCAGCTATTAGCGGATTTGAAGGTTGACCGAATTGTGTATGTGAGCTGTAATCCGGCAACTCAGGCAAGAGATTTGCAAATACTAGGGGAGTCCTACAAGGTGAAGAAAATCCAACCGGTGGATATGTTTCCGCAGACGCAGCACGTGGAATGCGTGGTGTTGCTTGAACTGAAAAAGTAAATAGGAAATTTTGCGAATAACTAACAAATCTATTTAGGTCAATTTCCTGACTAATTATTGAAATGAGTTTCTGAGGCTGAATTGGGCAAAATTACTTGACCTTAAAAAAGATCAGTAAACCACCGTTTTGATATGACCTTTAAAAAACCTACATATCTCCACAATCTTTTTTATATTTATTATACCGGTATCTGAAAATACAGAAAACATAGAAAGAAATTTCCATTTCCTGTATTCTGGAAGATGTAGCGTATGAACATTGATGGTCACCACCACATTCTACTAGCCGGAGCCTTAGAGGCTTTGAGGTCCGGTCTTGAGAAGCAAAAAATCAATTTGACTGAAAATGATCTCGATTTCAGACCAATGTTCGTTGGGAATTGGCTGGAAGATGTCACTCAAGTTCATGGCCTTACACTCAAAATCTCCCGGCTTGTTAATGAAGATTCGAAATCACTAATTGATTCAAGTCTGTCAAGAATAGAAGCATTCTTTGAAACAATAGGTGATACACCGGAAAAATTCAGTCAAGTACTTACCGGCTTCATAGAAAACATAATTTATTGCTTACCCGACTCAAATGAAACGAAGAAGCAGGTCAGGCAACTTGATGTGCAAAGCTTGCTACAGGAGGGTATAACAAATACAGAAAAAGCAATTGATGATACATTAAGATACTATGCAGATAAAATCGACAAATATCTGGCAAAGCGAATAGATCAAGTAAAAGAAGACATTCAAAATTACGATGTAATCACCGACATCTTAAGAAAGGCAAAGGTCAGAACATTAGAGAGTTTCGAGGAATTGACCAAATCGTTGGAAAAGGCGATCGAAGCAGTAAAGGACAAGTTGCATGAATTGTATCAAGCTATAAAGCAGATCTTGGAGAACCTTCTTAAGGAATTGGATTGGTTGATTTTAGAGCTTGGAATAGTAAACGGAGAAGTGAAGGACTTTGCAAAAAAAATCAGATGTAAGATTGAGGGTTTCCTGAATAGCATATTCCCTACTGATCCAAAGCAATTCTCACGGCTTGGGGAGTTCATCAATTCGGCTATCATGATAGCCGGTTATTATCACTTTCCTAAACCGATTACACTTAGCAAGGAACCTTCAGCCGAGGATCTCGGCAATCAAGATTGGCTGGATCAGTACAAGGCTATAATTGAGGAGAAGCTTTTCAGGAAAAGAACCTCTTCTAATCAATTCGAGCGAGCTGACCCATGGCATTACTTTTCATATAGCTATCTGCACCTGGATCGACCCAAGGGAAGGAAATATGGTACAGAGTCAAAAAAAATAGCAGAACAGCAATTGAGTGATGAAAGATGTGCGCAATATGTGGATCAATCCGACACAGTTTGGGCCTCAGATCCAGGCACCAGTGATCGAAAGATCTACAAATATATGGAACAGGATCTTGATATTTTGGCATCCAGATTATTTCAGTTAGAAAAGAATTGGGCACTGACCTATTTCTACCCGGAAAACTCAACTCATTCAGACCCGAACAAGAACTTAACAAAAATACCATCTAATAACGACCCTGAGTGGAGTAAGGGATTAGTAGAACTAGGATCAATCCTTCACACGTCCGAAGACTTCTTCGCACATAGCACATTCGTTGAGCTGGCAATGCATCACGTGATATCAGGGAAAACAGATAGATTAAAAGACCATCCTTCATTATTCTGTTGGTCAAGGATCAAATGGGCTGAACGTCTTCAAAAGCTCCAGTTAGATAAAAACCGTCAGCAAATCAATGAATTGAAAAATGATGAGCTCTTGTCGACCGGCACTTATGATACACCGGATCTACTCATTTCTTTAGCGGAAGTATTGTTTGATGACTTTGATCTAAGGGTACCCTTGCCACTTGGGTTTAGCATAGGACTTAAACATTCCGATCCAGGGATCGAACTAGAAGATCTAATGGGATATCCTGAAAGGATCAGGGACATGAAATCTGAGGATATCCTGGACAGGTGCATGGATCTTGCTGAGCTACTGGTATTTCCCGGCAGGGCGCTCATAAATTTTGATGAAGAAAATGACAATGAGATAGTCAAAAAGATCCATGAAATGATTGGAGTTCCGAAAACTAAAACTAGCTGGAGTTTTACAATCACGGACCAACAAGAGAAGGATATTCAAGATCTGATGACCATAACTCTCTTTAAAGATTTTAAACAATCCAAGAAATTCAGCATTTACCTGGTAAAAGTGATTCACTTCTTAGCAGCTTGTCTTGAACGATTTGGGCTGTTATTTCGGTGGGCATACTTTTTCTTTAAAAAGTTCAAACTGCTGGCAGGAACCATCAGCAAATTGAAACAAACAGGAACGACGCCCCTTACCGTATTGAATATCTTCATTTTTGATCCGCTGATAGAGAAGATAAAAGATCAGATATCTGCTCAGGTTAGTTATGCATTGACTGATCAGTTGATCAAGGCATATGGAGGTCGTGCCATTGGCAGTCACTCTTTGATCGCCAAGGATAGTCCTCATTCGCTTTTTTACAGAGAGGCTGAAAGACTCGCAATCTTTGCCGACTGGCATATAGTCCGGCATTTGACCAGATCGGATATTCCAGTTGAGGATGAGCCAGAGGATCGGAAGAATAGAAACAGGGATTGGAGAGTTTTAGTGGATGAGATCTTCAGACACCCTGAAACAAGTCCCAATAGCTACGATTTCTCTATTCGCGAAAAACCAGTAATAGGTGATCTTCTGATCACTACCAATAACGATAAGAAGCGTTCGTTAAAAGTACTCGAAAGACAATATCGCCCTAAGGCAGACGCACGGGATGCCCTAAAAAATGCTGGCTATGATAAAAAACCATTTTGGTGGACAATAGCGGACCGAAACTACGGGACCTATGGAGCAACTGAGGACGAAAGGAAACGAATTATAAATAAAATACTGGCGGATAGTGGGTCTGGTTACAGAGTAACCAGACCTAATTGGGCATGGAATCCTGGAACCAAGATTCTTGTGCCCTTCCAACAGATCGGATCGACATACGAGGTAGAGATTCAGGACGAAAGAGATTCTTCAATTGCTTCCGTCATATGGTGGCTTGAAGTTCTTTCGCTATCACCTAATCAATTCATAGATCAATTGACGATCCCAAAAATTTCTGGCAAAAAACAAGATCAATTGGAAATGATTGCTGCCTATGAGTTTCCAGCCGGAGCGTTGACAAAACCTCCCTTTATTTCAGAAGAGGAGGCTAATGCGTTCATAGATGAAGTCAACGTGCTTATTGAATGTCGGCGTGAGCACCAATTGGAAAGTGATAAGCCAGATGAGGATGATAAAAATGGTGCTGAAGCGAATGACCCACTTAAAAACCCATGTTATAAGTCAAGCTCGATATATCTCCAGCCTGATCCAGTGATTGCTTAAAATGAATAATATAAACCCATACCACCATGTCAACAATAGATCATCACCAGGTCGGCAGGCTATTTAATCCCACCGTACCAGATTCCTTTCAATTAAAGCCATTCAACGCTTCCGAAATGTTTGGCTTATCAGTAAAATTCCCATCTGAACTTTCTGATGCAGACAAAACCACACTGAACCAGATTGCAGACAAATATGAGAACAGTGGGCCATCAGACAGTTTTGATGCATTTTTAGGCAAGATCGCTGAGGTCAAATATGATGATTTGAAAAGTGTGGAATCACTTTTTCAAAAATCAGCGACTCCTGTTTTTAATAAATATCAAAGCGTTGCCTCAACTTTTCTCTTGTATCATCTTTTCTCAAGACATCTTAAGGAAATAGAGTCGCATGCTAGCAGGGCACTAAAAACGAAGTTGAGAAAATTGGCCAAAGCTTTAACTGCCATAATGAAAACTGGTTCGCCAGACACTGCATTGAAAAGCAGAAGAACTGGCAGGTTGGCAGTAGCAATGTTAATGGCAAACCAAAAACAGCTGGAGCCAGCATGGATACCTCAAGTGTACAGGTCGGATCCTCGTTTTTCGTTCGAAATAATAGATTATACCATTCAAAAAAAAGTTATCCCGAATAAAGGGTCAGCCAAAACTCCCGCCATAAAAAATCAACGACTAGCGCTGGTGGACCTCGCTGATAACATAGATAAATTATCAGAGGCGCTATTGGATGCATTAGCAGATACGGCTTCAGCTGCCAGTTCACTGACCAATCAATATAAGCGCCAAAGGGAAGAGCTTGAGCTTGTACAACCGTCAATTTGGGCATCCATTGCAAACGTCTTCAGACGCCAGCCGTTGGCCCACTATTTGAGTACCACTTCCCTAAAAAAAAACACACCCGAAAAAAATGACAAAAGGGATAGTGACTTAAGAGATATTAGCACGAAATCAGATGGCTCAACACGCCAAAGTGGAGATGTAATTGAGGATCTTAAAAAATGGGTAATGCCTCTCCTAATATATAAGAACATAATCTCATCGGGAGCGAATGTTAATGAGGCAGGTTCAATTACAAATGCCAAGAAAAACTCAAAAAAAAGAAAGGCTGCCATAGTTTTGGTTTCTAAAAATGACGCCCGGGATCAATTCCAAAGCTATCAGGATAAACTAGGTGCCAATCTACCTAAAATCGTTACTCATTTTTACTTTAAGGCTAATGACCAGGAGTATACCGTAGATCTGACGAATGTAGCCTCTGATTCAACGCTAAGAAGGAAACACAAAGAGGTTATTAAAATCAGAGATTTGATTAAGGAACATATTTCAGAATTGTGCCTAATGCTACAAAGTCAGTCTGAATTCCCCCAATTCATTGGGGACTATTCAACCAATGATTTTACCAAGTTATCGTTTCCTTCCATCGCTCTTGGTTTGGGAGAACTAGCTGTCGTTCGCAAACGATATATTGGCTGGAACTATGGGGGTCTTGCCAAGATCATAAACAAGATCCCAGGCTCTCAAACTGAAGTTAAAACTGAGAGAATTGCTGAATCGACCATCAAAACTACAACCTCCTCCCTTGAACGGAGTTTTACCGCCAGTGAGCGAAGAGAAAAAAGTAGTAAAGAACTAAACAAGGCTATGTCAAATGTATTTAACAAGGAAATGGCCGTAGAGGCAGGTATTAGGGCTTCATACAATACTGGTATGACGAAAATTGAGGCCAATGCTAACTTTTCACTTAATCTTTCGGAAACCAAGAGCCAAAACATCAATGAGACACATGCAAAGGAAACGGTGAATAGGGCAGTCGAGGAAATGACTTCAGAAAAGTCTAAAATCATCGAAAATGAGGTCTCCGAAATGATCAAACAAATTGAGAGTTTGGTGGTCTCAGATGCTCCCGAAATAAGTTATGCATTAGCATATGTAAATGATGTATTCCTGTTTGATGTAATTAGGTATGGTAAAAGGCTTATGCTTGAATTATACATTCCTGAGCCGGCAATAGGGTTTATTGAAAAGTATATCAACAATCGAAACATTCCTCCTAAACCAGAACTTTTCAAAGGCTCTCTAAAGACAATTTCAGTTCATGATTGGGCATGTCTTCAATCGAGATATCCGGAAATAAAGATTCCTCAACCACCTAGTATAGTGACCACCAGAGAATTTAAGTGGGCCGGCTCTCCAGCGGAAGAAGTTAATAACAATGCTGAAGATATTGCTGAAGGATCTGTTCCGGTTCCCAGCGGTTATTGGCCGGAAAAGGTGGCTGTTTCGATCGGATTGGAGGCAGGTTCATTACAAACTGTGGAATTTGGCATTTCAGTTTCTGGTCGTGCCATCGTTCAGGGAGCATGGTCCCGACTTGGTGATTTACACATTGGTACACTAGAACATACAACTCATTCCTTTCATCACGATGGAGTCGACACTATCATTGATCAGGAAGTATACCTGTCTGAATCCAACAATCAAATCATTGATGACGACTCAATAAGTACGGTAAACATTTGGGAACAAGGAGAAAGTCATGAGACTATTCCTATTACTGCTAAATTCTTCAATCATCGTGATAAAGCGGCTTTTGTTAATATGTTGTTCTACTTCAGAAGAATGGATGAGGCAGTAATGCAGTGGAAAGCTGATGTTTTCACCATGATAAAGAAAGCAGATTCACAAAGAACCGAAGACTATGAGTCCAATTTAATAGCATTAAAGGAAAGTGTATTGGTCGATACAGATCGTGTAGTAGATGAGGAAGACATTAAATCAGAGCTAAAAAAATGGTTTAACAAAGCAATGTATGGCAAGCCATTGCTCTTGGACCTTATAGAAAAGAATTCTCTTGAAGATGATTCATTAGAGCCATCGTTTGGTAAGGAAAGTTCATATCTTGAATTCCTTCGATTTGATGAAAGTTTTGACTGGAAAAACATCAGGTATATTCCATTGGATAAGAATTTTGGAGAGAGAGATCTGCTGCCCTTTAAGGAACGGGTTAAATCTGAAAACTTCTTTGTAGATAAGTTTGTTCAGGCAGGAGCGGCAAGGCTTTCAGTGCCTATCATCCCTGGAAGGGAGCTTTGGGTTTTAAAGTACAATGAGCTGAGAATACAAGAGGAAAGCAAGAATAAAGAGACACATGAACTTCTCCGGGAAGCAGCTGAGCAGGCAAAAATTGAAGCCTTAGATGAGTCATTTAAATACTTTGACGTTCTTGAAGATGTGTTTCGTAATGCCGAAGGATTTGATGATTTTGTAAAGGGAGTAGGAAAAATCAACGTTACCAAAGATTCAGAAAAAATCACATATGAAGCTCCTGATATCTCAATTGAAGAGATAGATCTTGAATTTTGGATCCCAAATAAAAGTGATGTTGGAAGAGAAATAATGATTGAAGGCGCAGTCTATTTTATCGAAGACGTTGAGGACGATCGTACCATAGTCTTAAATCAAAAACTTGGCTATAACACAGGAAAGTATAATTACTTGATAGGATCTCAACTGGTTGGTAAACCATGGAAGGTTGCCGTTCCCAGTGGTGAAGTAAAATTATTAACCAAAGAACAGTTTGAAATGCTTAAACAACCGGAGAATCCCTAAACATAGACATACAAGAGAGTGTTAAAGTCCAGAAATTAAATTTTTAAGGCTTTCTCTAGTGACTTCTTGTTACAATTAATTCTCGTTTTGTGAGAAATCCGATCATTTTGAAAAATTGAGAAGCATTCCCTCACTTATTCACATCGGAACGGAGAAAAAGATGAGAAACCAAGCTGTATCGCTGAGGTTCTCCAACAGATGATTGTAATCTCTCAATTCAAAGTAGTGGTTCACCAACCGGTTTTAGGTATCGTCTGACAATTAGCAGGGGTCCTTTAACAGGTGTCAGGAATCCTTCAACAGATAGTAGAAGTTCTTTGACAGGTTGTAGCAATCGCTCAACAGATGTCCGGAGTTCAGCAACACATAGTAGGAATGAAAAAACAATGAGTATGAGTGACACGATCGGATATAGGGATGATTCGGTCTACACTGAGTCTACAGTTGCAATAAGTCCAGGCATACCTGCCATTGTTCACCTGATATCCCTCATCATTGGCTCAAACAAACTAAAACAATTATGGGTAGAAAATACAATGTATCAGACTCGGTTATCCTCGAATCAGCCAACACCACCTTAGAAAACCTCGATGAAGATATCACTACATTCAGCGATTTCGATCCTGACCTCAATGAGGACAAAATGAATGAGCTGGAAGATACCATCGAAGCAGCCTTTGATATCGGTACCAACGAATCTGTGAAGGCTGAGATGAAAACCTATACGCAGACAGTGAACGAAGCAATGAAGAACTGTCAGGACCTGGTAAGTAATATCCGGTATTTCAGTTCCAAGGCCTTCGGAAAGAATCCTGCTGTTTATGCACAATTCGGGCTGAAAGAATACAGTAAGATTAGAAACAAGCAGGACAAACTGATCGTTTGGTTTACGCGGTTAGACAAGGTGGTCAGCAAGTACAGAGAGCAGCTACTATCATCGGGTGCAAAAGAGGAGACACTTGATAATGTCAAACCTTTCGGAGAAACCCTCATGAAAGCGAATGCCGAGCAGGAGCAGTTCATTCAAAGCCAGCCCGTACAAACTTCCGAACGCGACAAGATTTTCAACCAGCTCCATGACATCATGCTGGCCTTCAGCGATGCTGCAGAATTTGTCTTCAAAGACGACAGTGCTCGCAGAAGTCTTTATGCACTTCCCAGAAACAGCAGCTCTTCACCTAGTGGTGCAGAGAATGACCGAGAGAATTTGGTTTAGATGTTACTTTGAAATCCCAGGAATTTTTTGGATTAATTAGCTATTCGCTTTTTTGTAATTCCTTAAGTTTATGCCTCGCATTATTGTTTTGAGGGTTCAATTCAAGTGATTTCGAATAGTTTAAGATTGCCAAATCTGTTTTTCCTGCTTTCATACAGGCTTCTGCATAACTATCATACACTTTATAGCTATCAGGATAGAGCATCATATTCACTTTGAACGTGTTTAGTGATAGTGTCATTCTATGCTCATGGTAAAAATCATAACCAATATCATCTATGTAAGCTTCCGTCACCATGGGATGTATAGGATCGAGCTCCTTTAAATTCTTATAGGCTATAAGTGCATTTTCAAAATCACCTTCAAGAAGGAATTCAACTGGATATTTTTTATCATTAGGAACCTTAACTAAAGTTGAAATTACTGCTCTATCGTTTCTGCTCAGATACTGCAAATTGACTGCTCCATTTTCAGCATCTGGTTTAAACTGAATAAATAGACTGGAATTTCTCCTAACGAAAAGGCTATCCGATACTTTAATAAGCTCTACCCCTTCTTCACGAAGTATGTTTTTGTAAAACATTTGATTGTCCTTTTGATAGACTTCTATAATTACATCGTCGGATTGATACCTACCGGTAATTTCATCTACAGATGACGGTTCAATTTTCATCTTTTTATGAACCGGAACATAGCTATCCCAGCCATACGTCTGGGCAACAGAGCGCATTACTTCAGCATTAAATTCCGGAAACGTGGAATTAGTCATCACAACCACGCCATAACCTTTGTCTCTATGAGCTACTATCTCGGCATAAAAACCTGTATTCCATCCGTGATGCCTTAAGTAGATTTCATCGTTTCTATTTAAGAGTTGAAACCCCAACCCGAGTGTAAATGACCATCTGGAATTTCGTACGCCATATGGTGTGCCCATTAATTCTGTCAGATCTTTTGGTAATCCATTACTGCGCTTACCCTTTAAGGTTTGCTGTACGTTGGTTAGAAATTTTGCATAGTCCTCGGCTGTGGTCCATAGTCCACCTGAAGCCATTGCAGGCTGGATATTTCTCCCACCTTTAACCATAGAACCATCCTGTAAATAACCTATTGCTACCTTCGTTAATTGCTCAGGTGTGAGGGTCTGATTAAACGTGCTATTGTCCATTTCTAAAGGTTGCAACACGAGTTCATGCATGATCTCCGGGAATGATTTATCCTCAACATCGAGCATCATTTGTTGAATGGGCACATAGCTGGCGTATGCAAAACGAACACTTTCGCCAGGCTTCTTATTAACAGTAATTGGCTCGTTTGAGGCAGGAGGAGTTCCTTTTAATATCTCTACAAGTGTTGGAGTTTCTGCATCAACACTATATGAACCAGTTCCGCGAGGATGTATTCCGGCAGAATGGTTTAGAAGATTTCGGACGGTAACTTTCTCTTCTTTGGTGAATTCATTTTCTGGTACTAGCCAAGACTTTAAGTAACTGTTAACATCTTCATCTAAGCTTACTTTACCTTGTTCTACAAGGCGTAATGCTCCATAGGCTGTGACCGGCATACTAGTTGCCGCTGCCTGGAAAAGCGTTTGTGTCGTTACTGGAGTTTGACTTTCCTTATCCGTCACTCCGTAGCCTTTTGTCCAGGCAATTTCACCATTGTGTATTACTGCAATGCTTACACCTGGAATTCCGTAGTGTTTCATGCGTTCCTCTATAGTCCATGTTGAATCACCCTCAATGTATACCCGAGTTGAGAGGCCATTTTCTACTTTTGAGATTAAATCAACTTGAGCTTCAGTATTTGATCTTTGTGAACATGATTGAAAAAGGTGTATGATTAAGAGAACAGAAGTAATTCTTTTCATGGTTATGCTCATTATACTTCGAATGCTTTACACCAAAACTCCTATCAGAGTTGTGGATGTGCATTGTTTAATTTGCCAACTGCTCAGGACATGAATGAACTGCTCTGAATAGGGTAGGCCTCATCATAGCTCTCGATTTATGAGGCAATCCCGGATACCATGTTTTTCAAACTTTTGCTCGATTTGAAACTTTTGCGAGGAAGTTCTGGCAAAACCTATTCATTCCTCAAGGAGTTGCTAGGATTCGTATTAGCTGCCTGGATGCATAAAGGGCAACTGTTAGCCACGAAATGACTTCCAGGGCATTTGATAGGTGCTGAAACTTGAAGATCTACTCAATTAGGTTCATTCACTCCTCAAAACATTTGCTGGGTTGGACAGAGCCGTTTTTATTGCTTGATAGCTTATGGTTAATAGCGTGATTGCAATCGATGCTACCGAGGCATAAATCAATATCTCAGTTCCAATTGTAATCCTGTAGGCGTAATCAGCTAGCCAATTATTCATAATAAAATAGGAGCTGGGGAGGGCTATGAGAAGTGCTAATCCAACTAGTTTGAGGAAATCCGAAGAAATTAGAGTCAATATGTTTTGGACTGAAGCACCGAGCACTTTTCTAATGCTTATTTCTTTTGCTCTATTTAAAGCCATGTATGAAATGAGGCCTAAGATTCCCAATGTGGCAATAAGAATGGCTATAGTTGAAAAAATAGAGAAGATCCTACTCAATCGAGCCTCGACTCGGTACATACGATTAAATTGATCATCGAGGAATCTGAAATCGAATGGTAGTCCAGGGGCGCTGGCAAGCGTTTGATCTTCAATAAAACCTAATGTTTCATTTATTTGGTCGGTGCCTAGTTTAATCAGAGCATAACGATGGTTACTCGTCCCATAGGTTATCATAAAGGGTTCTATGTTATTCTTAAGGCTTGATGAATGGAAATCAGCTACTACACCAACAATTAACACTTCGTTTTTTCCATAATTTATTGTTTTGTTGATAGCCTCTTCTGGGGTCCATTCCAATTGTTGAGACATGGTTTCATTGATTATAACGGCTGGAATTTTTCCTTCTTCTGAATCATCAATACTTCCATCATTTCTGACGAAGCTTCTCCCTGCAAGAATTTTCATTTGCATCAACTCAATGAAGTGCTCATCTGCTTTTAAATAAGACGTTGTAAAAAATTGTTCGCTTGAATGCTCCAAACGCTTTGTTCCTCCTCTAGAACCAACATTTAAAGGAGTCGAATTTGAGAAGCTAATAGCGTGTATTCGTGGATTGCTTTTTAGTTGATTTTTGAATGACTCAAAGTTCTTCCTCAGATCATCATTTATGCTGAAATAAACGATTTGATCCTTTGCATAACCCAAATCTTTATTTTGAATGAATGATAACTGCTCTCCAATCACCAAAGTTGAAACCAAAAGGAACGTGGAAATTGTAAACTGTAAAACGATCAATCCCTTTTTAAGCAATTTTTTTTCACCCTTCGCGGCAATGCTTCCCTTCAATGTATTGACAGGCTTGAATGCAGATAATACGATTGCAGGGTAAAAACCGGAAAGAAAACTGATGATCAACCCTAATGAGAGCATTCCACTCCAAAAACTCAAACTCCACAGTTTACTAACCTCAATAGTGACGCCAGCAAGTTGATTGAATGAGGGAAGTAGATAAAGTATAAGTGCAAAAGAGAAGATCAATGAACCAAATACATAAATCAGTGACTCACCTAAAAACTGATAATAGAGTTGTTTTTTTCTTGCGCCCATTACTTTTCTCATCCCAACTTCTTTGGCTCTTTCTATCGATCGCGAGGTTGCCAAATTCACGTAGTTTATACAAGCCATTATCAATATCAATAGAGCAATGGAGGAAAAAATGTAAACACCAGACATCGAGCTTGTATTACCCATTTCAAAACTAAGATTGGACCTGAGATGTAAATCTTTAATATTTAGCCAATTAACAGGTGCGGCATCCTCACTGTCAGCTGGAATTTCCAATAGTTCATTGAGATGAGTTTTGACTTTCGATTCTAGAGAGGGATTTAGATCATCAGATAGCAATAAGAATGTGTGAAACATCGCATTACTCCATTGTTCTTTTTTGACCCACCTTTTATCAACCAAAGAGCCTAGAAAATCGAATTGAATGGTTGAGTTGGTTGGAATATTATTGAGTATACCAGTAATCTGATAATTTTCTCCAGCAATTTGAACGGTAGAGTTTACGATATCAGTCGTTCCAAAATACTTTAACGCTGCTTCCTTGGTGACAACCAGACTGTTCGGGTTTGCTAATGCACTTTGTTTGTTGCCTGAAAGAAATTGAAATGAGAATACGTTAAAAAAATCAGGATCGGCATAGATCATAGTGCTTGTAAAAGCCTCATCTTCGTAGTTGAATATCCGTTTGCCAAAAAATGCCATCCGCATAGAATATTGAATTTCCTCTGAATAAGCCCTTTTCAATGCAGGCCCAACAATATTGGGGGTAATAGCCCAATCGTATAATGATATTCGATAGATTTTATCTTGCTTTTCATGAAACTGATCATAGCTCAATTGATGATTGACATAGAGCAGAATAAGGATTGAGCTTGTGAGTCCTAGAGTTAAGCCCAGCAGGTTTATTGCTGTATATGCCTTGTGTTTTTTAGCGTTTCTAATCGCTATTTTGAAATAGTTTCTAAACATGATTACTGAGTGATTTAGTCCTGATTGATTCGAGTACGAGGTGTATGATTTTCTAGGCTTAATCGTATGCCAGGAAAAGAATTTGAGCACATTTAGCCAATAAAGTCTATTGGCCTTTTTGCTGCTGAATTGTTCAAGATGATCTTGAAAGCGTTCTTTCAGGTCGCCCTCAATTTCTTCTACCAGTTCTTCCGAACAATACAGCCGAAATATTCGTGTTGCAAGTTTTGAAGGGTATGATTTGTCCTTTGGTCTCATGCCTGGAAAGAAGGAATTTTTGACCAAAGAAATTGCCGCTGATTACGCACTTCCTGAAGTGCCATTTTTCCTTCGGTTGTAATTAGGAAAAGCCGCTTCCTACGACCACCTCTTTTATTGGTAGCACCATCAAGTTTTGAGGTTAAATAGCCTTTTTCTTCAAGCCTGTAGAGACACGTATGAACCGCACTCATATTAATCGGTCTCTTCAGATCTTTTTCAATTATTTGTGTAACTGAAAGACCGTAGGCTTTTTCCTGAAGTCCTGCTACAACAAGAAGCACTAACTCCTCAAACTCACCCAGGTAGTATCTTTTTTTCATCTTTTACGATTACTTACACAATTGTAAAAATACTATAAGTTACACAATTGTAAAAATTGGATATGCTGTATTCGTCTGATACTGATTTGTTCTTAGATGTTTGAAAAATCCGAACTAATTAGAGAAATGAAAGAGCAGTTTGGAAGTTAAAGCGGTACTGCATCATAGTATGCTGTGTGGCTAAGCTATTTCCAGATTTAATTCTTTACCGCTCCGGCTAAATGCACAATTTTCCAGGCCGATGCAATTTTTTGGAATACGTACAAACTTGCTCCCTCAAAATGGTATACCCCGCCATTTTTCAAAATGTATTTTTCAGAAAAATTGCATCGTAGCACCGCAATTTCTTCTGACATCATGTGAATTTCGAGATTGGTGATTTCAACGAACTCAAACGCCAAGGTTTGACTAATGGACTCCACAAAGTACGTGGTAATTTCCTCTCCCTCCAGGTGGTTGGTCTGCAGCATCATAAAGCCATTTTCTGGAGACAAATGGGATAGAACCGCTACAATGTCCAGTCTTTTGTAAGCCTCCACAAATTCATTAAAAGTGTTCCGTACTTCCTGCTCGCTATCAACTTCGCTTATGGGGTTGGAACATGAAAACAAGATCATTAAACTTAGAATACAGAGAAGACGGGGATTAAAAAAAAGTTTCATTATCGTACTTTCAAGTCAGGTGTGCCTTCTTCCATGAGATTCTTTAGTTCCCTCAGTGCCTCTTTGTAGCTTTCGAAGCTATGAATCGCGGCGTTACATATCCTCACATAGGGGGGTGACGGATTGTCCGGATTGAGAGAAAATATGTCGCTGTTTCTAATTAAAATACCGTTTTCATACGCCTGCTGAGTTAGTTCAGAACTTTTTCTGCCATTAGGTATTTTAAGCCATTTTAGTACATCTAGATCCGTTCCGATTTCCTTCCCATTTCCAAAAGTTTTATTGAAGAATTGGTTTCTTTCTTTCAATAGCTTTTTCCTTTCTTGAATGATTTTGTCAGCATTTCCGGAATGGATTAGATGTGTACAAGTTTCTTGTAAGAGCTGAGAGCCAGTCCAATGGGTTACTGTATAAAACTCTTCAACTTTTTTTATAACCTCTGCAGACCCAACAATCATGGAGGTAGTAAGGGATGGGTTGATATGAAAGTAGAATCCGGTTACGTAGATTCCAATCTCCGGGTTTAATTCAAAATAAGGATTGATGGGACCATCATTGAAAAAATCAACTTTCCCATCCTCGATTATTTTAACACCATATTTTTCACAAATAGACGAGATCTCCTTTTTTCTTTTCAAACCTGTAGTGTGCCCAGTGGGATTGTGGAAGGTTGGTAGTGTAATAAGTAACCTGGCTTTGTTTTTTCGAATCTGTGACTCCAGGCTTTCCAAATTGATTCCGCCTTCATCTAACTTGACTGTTTCGACTGAACGGTCTGCTTTCTCAAGTTGATCCCAGATGATTCTGTCTCCGATTTCCTCAACAAGTAAGCAATCTCCTTTCTTGCTAAGTGTATTGATAAGTGCATAAACATTGAATACGTCAGAAGATAGAATAGTTATTTCTTGGTGAGTGATAGACTTGAACCCTAAAGGAAGCAACCAATCAGCAAATGCGCTTTTCTGAGCAGCTGTACCAGTATTCTTAAGATCATGAAGGTGGGCGTATAAATCATTGCTATTGGCTACTTCTCTAATGCTTGATAACAAGCTTAGCTGAATGGAATGATTGAATAGTTCGGTTGTACGGTAATGCCCTAAATTGTATTTATAAGGGACGTCCATTTCGCGATACCAAAAATTTGAAAAATCCTTAGTGATATCCCGCACATACGTTCCTCTACCTATTTGGCCTGTTAAATATCCAAGCTTTTCTAATTCCTTGAATGCCTTTGTAATAGTACCAATGGAAACACCCAGGCTTTTTGACAATTCTCGCTGAGTAGGCAAAGCTTGGCCAGCTTCGAGTTTTCCTGAATTGATCGCTTCGATAATGTACTCGATCAAATGGAGAAATTTTTTGCGATCTGTTCTGTCAAATTTTTTTGTCCACATGGATTTCGATCATAACCTTTCACAGGTGAAAATAACCCTTTTAAATAATTATTCTCTTAGACCTATTTAAAACTCATTATAATTGTAATATTACAATTCTACAAAATGAATGGTAAAATATTTTTCTTGTCTTGCCTGGTCCTTCCATTGGGTAATTTGCTTCTTGCTCAATCCAATTGTACGGAACCAAAGATTTCACCAGATGGGAAAACACTCGTTTTTTGTTCGGACCAGGTGGTAAACAATGCGGTATTTGTTTTTAATCTGGAGTCCGGCGAAAAGCGCAAGCTTGTTGAATTGCCCACCTATGAATCTTCTCCTTCCTGGTCACCCGATGGAAAACAGATCATTTTTTACTCCATGATGGAAGATGGAAAATCGGATGTATACCTGGTTGATGTTGAAAGTTCTGAACTCACCAACTTGTCAAAAGGAACATTTCCAGATGCGGGCGGACCCAATTGGTTGAAGGATGGTCGCATCTTGATTTCAGATGGAGGATTTCCATCTTCTCAAATCTATCTTATGGAAAAACCTGATCTGTCCTCAGTGAAGCAACTGACAGATACTCTAGGGTTGAACTATGGCCCGGACCTTTTCAATAATGAGCTGGTGTATTGTGTCTATAGTAGGTCGATAAAGGGAATTCATCTGAAAGATCTCGATTCGTTCAAAACAACCCAATTGACTACATCTGGAGAACGACCTGTTTTCAGCCCTGATGGAACGAAAATAGCCTTTCAAAAGCGAGTTAATGGAGTAAGCCAGGTTATGATTTACGATCGAAAGATGAAGAAAGAAATTCAGTTGACCACCTGTTCTGGTCACTGTGAGTTGCCCAATTGGTCGGGCGACGGAAAAACGATTTACTATCAAAATAAGTCCAGTGGACACTTTCAAATTTGGAAAATGGATGCAAACGGGAAAAGTCATAAAATGATTCTTAATAAAGCTTTTTGAGGGAAGTA
>JANQST010000406.1 GCA_028279155.1 Cyclobacteriaceae bacterium | reverse complement strand
ACAGCGTCAATGATTTCATACTGAGATTGGGCCCAGCTTAAGCTCAAGCACAGGATGGCCAAAAGGTTGGTTAAAGTTTTCATGCCCGGAAATTAATCCATTATTCTAAAGCAACAAAAGTCATTTCTGCGATAGGCGATCAACAGATGTATATGGTGTCAAAAAGATGACAAGTGTATGGTCCAAGGACCTGCTAAAATCCTCATTTCTACATGTGGATAACTCGGGGAAATTTTTTGCTCAGATAAACATAGATTTGTGCTTTCTCTAAACATCGACCTCAATGCAAGCTGATCTTGATAACCTCTCAAAAATTTGTTCACAGGTTCGTAGAGACATCGTTAGAATGGTACACGCAGTACAATCAGGCCATCCTGGCGGATCCCTTGGTTGTACTGAATATTTTGTTGCAATCTACAACCATGTCATGTCCTACGATAACTCCTTCAATATGGATGGAAAGGGCGAGGATATGTTTTTCCTGTCCAATGGGCACATCTCGCCAGTTTTCTATAGTACCCTTGCCAGAGCAGGTTTCTTCGAAGTTGAAGAACTAAATACTTTCAGAAAAATTGGCACCAGGCTACAAGGACATCCCGCTACTGAAGAAGGCCTTCCTGGGGTAAGAATCGCTTCCGGTTCTCTGGGTCAAGGACTTTCTGTGGCTTCAGGCGTTGCGCTAGCTAAAAAACTTAATGGAGATGAAAAGCTTGTTTATGTTCTAATGGGTGACGGTGAGCAGCAAGAAGGTCAAATTTGGGAAGCTGCTATGTTCGCCGCGCACAACAAAATCGACAATTTAATTGCAACCATCGATTACAACGGACAACAAATTGATGGTAAAACGGATGATGTTAACTCACTCGGAAATTTGGGAGATAAATACAAATCCTTCGGATGGGAAGTCGTTTCTTGCGATGGCAACAATTTGGAAGAATTGATTGGAACATTAGAAAAAGCGAAATCAAAAAGTGGAAATGGGAAGCCAGTTCTCATATTGATGAAAACAGAAATGGGCAAGGGAGTTGATTTCATGGAGGGAACACATAAATGGCATGGAATAGCACCAAATGACGAGCAACTTGAAAACGCGCTTGGTCAATTAGAAGAAACCTTAGGAGACTATTAAGAAAATGACAAAACTTACTTACACAGATAAAAAAGACACTCGTTCAGGTTTCGGTGATGGACTCCTCGAATTAGGTCGCTCCAATCCAAATGTTGTAGGACTTTGTGCTGATCTAATTGGATCTCTTAAAATGGGAGCCTTCCAAAATGAATTTCCGGAGCGTTTTTTCCAGACGGGTATTGCAGAAGCAAACATGATGGGAATTGCAGCTGGGTTAGCAACCGCAGGTAAAATTCCATTTACCGGCACATTCGCCAACTTTTCTACAAGCCGAGTCTACGATCAACTAAGACAATCCATAGCCTATTCTGAAAAAAACGTGAAAGTATGTGCATCCCATGCAGGACTGACTCTTGGAGAAGATGGCGCTACGCACCAGGTACTGGAAGACATTGGAATGACCAAGATGCTTCCGAACTTCATTGTTATAAACCCATGTGACTACTACCAAACTAAAGCTGCGACTATTGCAATTGCCGATCATCATGGGCCTGTTTACTTAAGGTTCGGAAGACCTGGTTGGCCGATGTTCATGGAAGATCAACCCTTTGAGATTGGGAAAGCAATCACACTAATCGAGGGTAATGATGTTTCAATTTTTGCTACAGGCCATATGGTTTGGAAAGCCATTGAAGCAGAAGCTGTTTTGGCCGAGCAAGGCATTTCTGCTGAAGTGATA
>JANQST010000383.1 GCA_028279155.1 Cyclobacteriaceae bacterium | reverse complement strand
ACCGATTAATGGAGGGAAATTGAAAAATTTGACCAACCACCAGTCCATGGACTTTGCACCATCGACCTCAAGAGCCAATAATAAGATTGCTTTCTTGTCGAAAAGATCCGGATCAGTTCACCTATACACCATAAATTATGACGGTAACAACTTGCTGGATCTTACTCCGGACCTTAAGTCAATTGCAGACTTAAAGGATTTTCATAACAGCGGGTTTTGGTCCTATCAAACATCGTGGTCCCCGGATGGGAAACAAATTGTGTTTAATACAATGGCAGGCTCAGACCTTGAGTTATTCATCGTTAATGTGGACGGAACAGGACTTGAACAGATTACCAATAATTCAGATTCGGATTTTTGTCCGTATTGGGTGGGTCAATGAATGTCAATTAAATGCTTTCCAGGGAATGAATGAAATGTTCATTCTCCTCTGGTCTTCCAACGGAAATCCTAATACAGTGCTCCAACGACCCGGCAAGTGGGCGCACTAAAACTCCCTTTTTCATTAGTTCATTAAAAACCTTATCTACTTCTTGCTGGTCTTTCCATACTGTCATTATGAAATTTCCGTATGAAGGCACGAACTGAACATCAAGACGGGATAACTCTGAAGTGAAATATTTTAACCCTTCTTTATTGTTTTCAATGGTCTTCTTCAAAAAATCTGTGTCATCAAGTGCTCCTAGTCCAGCTGCTTGAGCAAGGGCTGTTGGCTCAAAGGTGAGCTTAGTCTTTGTAATGGACTCGATGATTTTTTCATTACCAACTGCATATCCCAGTCGAACACCAGCGATCCCATAGGCTTTGCTAAATGTTCTAAGCGTTAGTAAGTTGGGATAATCCATTTCCAATGAATTTGGAAAATCCTTATGAAGTGATTCTGAAAACTCGAAATAAGCTTCATCGACAATGACCAAAATGTGATCAGGTACATTTTGCATAAAATCACCCAACTCCGCTTTTGTGATCATCGTCCCTGTTGGGTTATTGACATTTGCCAGGTAGATGATCTTCGTATTTCGATTGATTCTACTTTTTATTGCCTCAAGGTCAAACCCATAACTTTCAGTCAGTGGCATAGAAACACATCGCACATTGTTGATCCTCGCCC
This sequence comes from Cyclobacteriaceae bacterium, assembly GCA_028279155.1. Classification (GTDB taxonomy): domain Bacteria; phylum Bacteroidota; class Bacteroidia; order Cytophagales; family Cyclobacteriaceae; genus Ekhidna. Next base: position 5,761 of record JANQST010000383.1, on the reverse strand, counting down.
AATTGTAAACGATTACGAAACTTCCACCTGAAGTTAGGAATTCATCATCACCCGAACAAAGCGCTCGAATTGTTAGCATTAAGACGGATTCTGAGCCATTGCCCAGTACGATTTGTTCTGTTGGTCGTCCAATTCTTTCGGAAAGTTTTTCTCGGAGGTCGGCGCTTATAGGATCAGGGTAGTAGTTGATCGAGTCATAAGCATTTACCACAGCGTCCTTTGATTTTGGGGAATATCCAAGAGTATTCTCATTGTTCCATAGAATGGCCACTTTTTCCCAACCAAATTCCTCCTGTAATTGAGGAATGGTTTTTCCAGGCTGGTATCTTTTGATAGCCGAAATATGATCAGGTATCTGGATATTCATAGGCTGCTAAAATAATTGAGTTTGTGATTTGACACTACCTAAACAGAAATAATCGAAACTTAGTTTGAAACTTGTTTTCTAACAAGGGGCGAATCTCATTCATCCATGTTAGTTTTGCCAGAATTTGTTTTAACCTGACTACAAATGACGTGTTTTATAAGATCAATTTAATAGGATGCAAATTACCGTCATTGCAGTTTTATGACCCTAATTTACTAGGGCTTAGCCCTGCTTAGGTCGCCCAACAAACACCTCATGCCAAAAGATCCAAAAATAAAATCAGTACTTATCATCGGAAGCGGACCCATCATTATCGGACAAGCTTGCGAATTTGATTACTCCGGTTCTCAAGCCTCAAGATCACTTCGAGAAGAAGGGATAGAAGTTACCTTGATCAATTCGAATCCGGCTACAATCATGACCGACCCGGTCACGGCTGATCATATTTACTTGAAGCCATTGACCAAAAAATCCATTCGGGAAATCCTGGAGGAACATCCACAGATTGATACGGTCCTTCCTACTATGGGAGGACAGACGGCACTTAACCTTGCCATAGATTGTGAAAAGGCTGGAATTTGGGAAAAGTACAATGTGCGAATGATTGGCGTAAATGTGGAAGCGATCGAAACCACTGAGGATAGGGAGAAGTTCAGGCTAAAAATGAAAGAATTGGATGTTGGAGTATGTAGAGGAGAAACAGCTACATCTTTTTTGAAAGGAAAAGAAATAGCACAGGAAATAGGGTTTCCATTGGTTATCAGACCGTCTTATACACTGGGAGGGTATGGAGGAGGATTTGTGAATGATCCTGAAGAATTTGATAATGCATTAAATGCAGGATTGCAGGCATCACCAATCCATGAGGTATTGGTAGAGCAAAGCATTTTAGGTTGGAAGGAGTATGAACTTGAATTGCTCAGAGATAATCTTGGCAACATCATCATCATCTGCTCCATTGAGAATTTTGATCCAATGGGCGTTCACACAGGAGACTCCATTACAGTTGCTCCTGCAATGACACTTTCTGATACTGTTTATCAGAAAATGCGGGACATGGCTAAGAAGATGATGAATGGAATTGGTCATTTTGCTGGCGGATGTAACGTGCAATTCTCTGTACACCCGGATACAGAAGATATCATAGGTATTGAAATAAATCCAAGAGTTTCACGATCATCGGCATTGGCATCCAAAGCGACTGGTTATCCGATTGCCAAAGTTGCTGCGAAGCTAGCCATTGGGTATAACCTGGATGAATTACCAAATCAAATTACTGGTACAACCTCAGCTTGTTTCGAACCGGCATTGGATTATGTGATTGTAAAAATTCCGCGATGGAATTTTGACAAATTCAAAGGATCTGATCGTAGGCTTGGATTGCAAATGAAGTCGGTGGGTGAAGTAATGGGTATTGGGCGAACATTCCAGGAAGCCTTGCAAAAAGCCTGTCAATCACTGGAAATAAAGAGAAACGGACTTGGAGCGGATGGAAGAGAACTGAAAAACCTGGAAGCCATTCAAAATAGTTTGGCAAATCCAAGTTGGAATAGGTTGTTTCATATCTACGATGCTTTCAAGCTAGGAGTCTCGTTCAGAACAATCCAGAACCTCACCAAAATTGATCCATGGTTTCTCACCCAGATAGAGGAACTAATTGCACTTGAGAAAGAAATAGAAGCTTTCGAAATAGGAGACATTCCAAGAGAAGTGCTTTTGGAAGCCAAGCACAAAGGATATGCAGATCGTCAGATAGCTCACTTACTTGGGTGCTTGGAGAGTGAAGTCTACAAGAAAAGGAATGAGATGGGTATCAAGCGAGTGTACAAACTGGTTGATACCTGCGCTGCAGAGTTCGAAGCACAGACACCTTATTACTACTCAACCTTTGAGGACGAAAACGAATCGATCGTTTCCAACAAGAAGAAGATCATTGTACTTGGGTCAGGTCCGAATCGAATCGGACAAGGAATAGAATTTGATTATTCGTGTGTACATGGAGTGCTTGCAGCCAAGGAGTGTGGTTATGAAACCATCATGATCAATTGTAATCCTGAGACGGTTTCTACGGATTTTGATGTGGCGGATAAACTTTATTTCGAGCCGGTTTTTTGGGAGCACATTTATGACATCATCTTGCATGAGAAACCTGAAGGTGTCATTGTTCAACTTGGAGGACAGACAGCACTTAAGCTGGCAGAGAAGTTGGAGCGGTACGGAATTAAGATTCTTGGAACAAGCTTCGAAGCGCTTGATTTGGCTGAGGCACGAGGAAATTTTTCTGATTTGCTCAAGGAGCAAAAGATTCCATATCCAAAGTACGGGACAATTGAAAGTGCTGATGAAGCCGTAGAGCTGTCCAAGGAACTGGGTTTTCCACTGTTGGTTAGGCCAAGCTACGTTCTGGGAGGTCAAAGCATGAAGATCGTAATAAACGAAACAGAGCTGGAGGAACATGTGATTGACATTTTAAAAGATAAACCTGACGGAGAGATTTTATTGGATCATTTCCTTGAAGGAGCAATCGAAGCTGAAGCGGACGCCATTTGCGACGGAAAAAATGTGAAGATCATCGGGATCATGCAGCACATCGAACCGGCAGGTATTCATTCTGGAGATTCTTACGCAGTATTACCTCCTTACAATTTGGGAGATTTTGTTATTCGACAAATTGAAGAATACACTGAGCGGATTGCAGTTGCACTAAAAACTGTTGGGTTGATCAATATTCAGTTTGCAATCAAAAATGATGAAGTATACATTATAGAGGCAAACCCAAGGGCGTCCAGAACGGTTCCGTTTATTTGCAAAGCTTATCGAGAACCGTACGTCAACTGGGCAACTAAGGTAATGTTGGGAGAAAAAAAGGTTACAGACTTTGATTTCAAACCTTATAAGAAGGGATATGCAATCAAAGAACCTGTTTTCTCTTTTCATAAATTCCCTAACGTCAACAAAGAGTTAGGTCCTGAGATGAAATCCACAGGAGAAGCCATCTACTTTATTGATGACCTAATGGATGATTATTTCATGGAAATTTACTCGGAACGAAACTTGTATCTTAGTAAATAGGTTTACATAGTACCTACTTTAAGCGCTTATGCTAAAATTTCTTCTAATAGCAATCCTTGTTATCTACTGTTTCTATCGAGTAGCTGCATTTCTATTCAGATTTATGCTCGGTGGATTCGATAGAGGACAATTCAATTCAACACAATATCGAAGAAGAAAAGCCCCGAACAGCAACTTGAATGTTGATTCAATCCCACGAACAAAAGAAGGTAAGAAGAAGAATTTTCAAGGTGGGGATTACGTAGACTTTGAGGAGGTAAAATAAAAGAAGGGCCCTCGAGGAGCCCTTCCACCAACCTAACCTAATTTGAGGTAGGGATCACCTCAATTATGGAAATTATTAGAATGATCAAAACTCCAAACCTGATGAGTTTTAATTTCAATTTTTTTATATCTATTATTCGACTCATTCAATTCAATATGAAAATTTCAATATTTTGTTGAATTATATGTATGTAAATAAAGAAAATGCATACCCCTAAAGGCAAATGATTTTTTTATGATAATCCCGGATTTTTCGAATTAGTTTTGTGTTCTCAAAAATTAACCTATGGCCTGGTTCAACAGACAAGACAAGGGAATATTAACGAAGACAGAAGACAAGAAAGAAGCACCAGACGGACTTTGGTACAAGACTCCTAAGGGGAACATCATCCACATGCGAGAATTGAAAAACAATTCTTATGTATGTCCGGAAGATGATTACCACGTAAGAATCGGCTCAAAAGAATATTTCGAAATTCTATTTGATGATAACAAGTTCACAGAGTTAGATGAAGATCTATCTTCAGGCGACCCCTTGAAATTTGTTGATACAAAGAAATATCCAGATCGAATTACAGCTACGCAGAAAAAGACATCATTGAAAGATGCGGTTCGTAGCGCTCATGGAAAAATGAATGGCATAGACATCACCGTCGCATGCATGGACTTTGCTTTCATTGGTGGTTCTATGGGATCAGTAGTTGGTGAAAAAATAGCCAGAGCGATTGATCATTCACTTAAAAGTAAAAGTCCTTTCCTGATGATCTCAAAATCCGGAGGTGCAAGAATGATGGAAGCAGGATTCTCCCTGATGCAAATGGCCAAGACCTCAGCTAAGTTGGCACTGTTGTCAGAAAAGAAGATTCCATATATATCACTGTTGACTGATCCAACAACCGGTGGAGTGACTGCTTCATATGCGATGCTTGGTGATTTCAACATTGCCGAGCCAGGAGCTTTGATCGGCTTTGCAGGCCCAAGGGTCATCAGAGAAACAATTGGCAAAGATTTGCCAAAAGGATTTCAGAGTTCAGAGTTTGTATTGGATCATGGATTCCTTGATTTTATCGTTGACCGAAGGCAGTTGAAGGCTAAGCTCACTTCTCTTTTGAAAATGCTGGATTAAGCCAACATTTCTGAACTTCCAATGTTGTATAATATGTTATTTAAAAAGCAATATAGAAGCGATAATCCCTTTGGTTATTCCACTATATTTGCTCAAAATTCTTCAAGAAAATAAGATTATAGGCCAATGTCCTCAATCGTCGTTATTTCAATCATCGCTTTCACCATTTTAATCCTGTTACTCGTTTTGGTGCTCCTTTTTGCACAATCAAAATTGGTTCAATCAGGACCGGTAAATATTACAGTAAATGGTGATGCAAGTAATCCAATAGTCACTTCTGCCGGATCTACACTACTTTCAACACTTTCCGGACAAAGTGTATTTCTTCCTTCTGCATGTGGAGGTGGTGGAACATGCGCCATGTGTAAGTGTAAGGTCATTGAAGGAGGTGGTGAAGTTCTACCTACCGAAGTAGGTCACTTAAGTAGAACCGAGCAAAAAGATCATGTACGTTTGGCATGTCAGGTCAAAGTTCGAAATGACATGAATATCGAGATTCCGGAAGAAATCTTCGGGATCAAAAAATGGGAAGCTACAGTAGTTAGAAATTACAATGTTGCTTCATTCATCAAAGAATTTGTGGTTGAGATCCCAGAGGAGATGGATTACCAGGCTGGAGGATACATTCAGATTGAGGTTCCAAAATGTGAAGTGGATTTCAAAGACATGGACATCACAGCCCATCCGGATGAACACGATGATCCGAAGAAATTCCAGATGGAATGGGACAAGTTCAAATTGTGGGACTTAAAGATGAAGAATGACGAGACGATTGAGCGAGCCTACTCAATGGCTTCTTACCCAGCTGAAGGACGTGAGATAATGTTGAATGTTAGGATCGCTACTCCACCTTGGGATCGTGCGAAGAATGGATGGATGGATGTGAATCCTGGAATTGCTACATCTTCTATCTTAATGTTGCATTTTCTACC
>JANQST010000373.1 GCA_028279155.1 Cyclobacteriaceae bacterium | reverse complement strand
AGAAATCGACACTAGCGACAAAGATGCCGTCCTTCAACGACTGGAAGAATCTTTCGATTTTATCAGAAATGGAATTACAAGTCTTTCAGACAATGACCTAAATGAAGAAATCGAGTGGTTCGGAAGTAAGATGAGCAGGCTTCAGGCCATTTTGACGATGACAGATCACCTACAAAGAGAATATGGCAAAAACATAACCTATGTCAGATTGAAAGGAATTGCACCAGAAAGATCAGGAGGTTGGTGACGTTTAGGTTTTTTCATGTTCATTGGCTGGTTGCGGAGGCACCAGCCATATTTACTCCTGAAGAAGTACTTTCCACGCACTTTCTACATTTCCGTCAGCCAAATGTTTAGCCGCCAAGCGGTGTAGCTCCTCCTGAAGTTGTTCATGATTTGAATCCAATGAATCAAGAATAGAGCTGACTTCTGGTTCAGTAGAAAACATGTTGATCTCTTCCTGTGAAGGAAGCTTTTCAACGTTTCCGAGTTGTCCTAGATTATTACCCGTCAATATGCTACTGTTGCGGATATGTGCAGGAATCTGATCTACGCCAATACCCTTCGTCGCCAGGGGTTTAGCAACCTCAAAAATATCCATCCCGGAAGCTCGTGAATACCAATTTCCTCCCATCCGACCAACCAGGTCAATTTTATTAGGATCAATTTTACCATCAGTCAAGACTTTATCTGCGAGGTGAATGAGCAAAACCTCACAAATCACAAGGTTGCCTGCACCTCCACCGTCGCCCAGTGGTCGCACTTCAATTACTTTGCATTCAAATGAAACGGGAGATTCCTTTACCCTCGGCGGTCCTACTTTTTCCGATTTAACTTCAGTTAATCCTGCCTTTACGAATTCATTCACTCCTTTTTCATATTCTGTACTCGAAAGCGACATCTGCTCTACCATTTCATGAGACACTACATTGATCACCACCTCCGGGTGTTCAATTACATTCTGATAGGTATGCTTGGATGTGTTATCGCGACCTCTCCTGGCAGGAGAAAAAATCATGATTGGAGGATTGGCGCTGAAAACATTGAAAAAACTGAACGGACTCAGATTGACATTTCCAGACTTATCCATTGTGCTTGCAAAAGCAATGGGACGTGGTGCGACAGCACCCAACAGGTATCCATGAAGTTCTGGAATAGGTATTTCTTTCGGGTCAATTCTCATATTCGAAAGTCTTGCACAAATATGTGTCAAGATCCTTATACTATTGAGTTTCAATAAACCTCTTTTTTGACATTATTTACTCACATGTACCTCTTAAATTTGCGGCTCTTTTAAAAGCAGATCAATAACAATGAGCATCTCCAGTCAATATGATCCTTCCGCAGTGGAGGATAAATGGTACCAATACTGGTTGGACAATAATTATTTCCATGCCACTCCAAAAAGTGGTAAGGAAGCTTACACCATAGTCATTCCTCCACCAAATGTCACAGGGGTCCTTCATATGGGACACATGCTCAACAATACCATCCAGGATGTGCTGATCAGAAAAGCGAGAATGGAAGGAAAAGAAGCTTGCTGGCTGCCAGGAACGGACCATGCTTCCATTGCCACTGAGGCAAAGGTGGTAAAGATGCTCCGTGAAAAAGGGATAAAGAAAAGTGATCTCTCGCGTGAGGAATTCATGAAATATTCATGGGAATGGAAAGAAAAATATGGCGGGATTATTTTAGAACAACTCAAAAAATTGGGTGCTTCCTGCGATTGGGATCGAACGAGTTTCACCATGGATCCCGCTTACCATGATGCAGTCATTCGCACCTTCGTTGATCTTTACAACAAAGGGTACATCTACAGAGGTCTCCGGATGATCAACTGGGATTGTGAAGCACAAACCACCATATCCAACGAGGAAGTTATTTACAATGAGGATGGAGAAAAGTCGATCCTTTATTCTGTAAAATACCAGATCAAAGATTCGGATGAATTTGTGACTATCGCAACTCAACGACCTGAAACAATCATGGGTGACACAGGAATCGCTGTGAATCCCAAAGATGATCGTTTCAATCATTTGATTGGAAAAAAGGCCTTGGTTCCATTTATCAATAGGGAAATTCCAATTATTGGTGATGATTATGTTGAATTGGATTTTGGAACCGGATGTTTGAAGGTAACCCCGGCACACGATCAAAACGACTATGAGATCGGTCTCAGACATAACCTGGAAGTTGTAGATACCATTAACCTTGATGGTACTTTGAATGAAAAATGTGAGATAGACAAATTCGTTGGTGAGGATCGCTTCAAAGTCCGGAAGATGATCATCAAGGATTTGCGGGAAGCCGGTCTACTGGTTGGTGAAGAAGAATTTGTAACAAAAATTGGGCGATCGGAACGAACAAACACCGTGGTTGAGCCAAAGCTTTCGTTGCAATGGTTTATCAAAATGAAGGAAATATCCAGGAAGGCGCACAAAGCAGTAATGGACGATGAGATCAAGCTGTATCCTTCAAAATTCAAAAACACCTATAACCACTGGATGGAGAATGTCCGAGATTGGTGTATTTCTCGACAACTCTGGTGGGGGCAGCGAATACCGGCCTACTATTTCGGAGAGGGTGAAGATGATTTTGTAGTAGCTGAAACTATTGAGGAAGCGATTGCTTTAGCAAAGGAAAAATCCGGAAATGGGTCACTTTCAGAGAAAGATCTTACCCAGGATCCTGATGTGTTAGATACATGGGCATCTTCCAATATTTGGCCAATCGCTCCTTTTGATGGCTTTAATGACAAATATTTTGACAAGGAAAACGGAAAGATTGACAAAGGTTCAAATCCTGAACTTGACTTTTTCTACCCTAGCGATACTTTGGTTACAGCTCCTGAGATTTTGTTCTTCTGGGTAGCACGGATGATCATAGCCGGATACGAATACCTGGATGAAAAGCCCTATAGCCGGCACAATGTGGCTTCACAGCCGGCAGATTTCCGCTGGCTACCGGCTTCTATTGACAACAATGCCCCTAGGAGTTCATGCCTCCAGCACTTAAGGTT